>JAAWKB010000036.1 GCA_022797115.1 Oscillospiraceae bacterium | reverse complement strand
GCCCGGTCCTTGTTCTTGTACTGGCTGCGCTCGTCCTGGCACTCCACCACCACGCCGGTGGGCAGGTGGGTGATGCGGATGGCGCTCTCGGTCTTGTTGATGTGCTGGCCGCCTGCGCCGGAGGATCGGAAGGTGTCGATTTTCAGGTCATTGGGGTCGATGTGGAACTCCACCTCCTCCGCCTCCGGCAGCACGGCCACGGTGGCGGCGCTGGTCTGGATGCGGCCGGAGGACTCGGTCACAGGCACCCGCTGGACCCGATGGGCCCCGCTCTCAAACTTGAGCCGGGACCACGCGCCCTCGCCCTCCACCAAAAAGCTGATCTCCTTGAGCCCGCCCAGCTCGGTCTCATTGCGGCCCACCACCTCCAGCCGCCAGCCACGGGCTTCTGCATACATCACGTACATCCGGAACAGGTCCGCGGCAAAGAGCATGGCCTCCTCGCCGCCTACGCCGCCCCGGATCTCCATGACCACATTGCGGCTGTCGTTGGGGTCCCGGGGCAGCAGGAGGATTTTCAATTCCTCCCGCAGCCGCTCCATGTCCGCCCGGGCGGCCTGGATTTCCTCCTGCGCCATCTCCCGCAGCTCTGCATCCCCCAGCAGCTCCTGGGCGGAGGCGAGATTGCCCTCCGCCTGCCGGTAGGCCCGGTAGGCCATGACCACCGGCTCCAGCTCCTTCTGCTCCTGGCTCAGGCGGCGCAGCAGATCTGGGTCGCCGTAGGTGGCGGGGTCCTCCAGCTGGCTGACCAGGGCCTCATAGCGGTTGGCAATGGTTTTCAGCTTATCCAGCATGGCCTGTCCGCTCCTTTCCGCCGCCCCGGATACTGGCCAGGAACTCGTCCCGCCAGAAGGCGGAGCCCACGGCGTTGGGCCGGATGGACACGGCGCTCACCCGGGGGGAGCGGACGTACAGGTCCATCTGGTCAAACACCTCCTCGTAGCGCACCTCGCTGCCCCGGGTGATGACGTAGGCCACGCGGCGCATCTCCTCCCCGTACTCCATGAGGAAGCTGCGCACCGGCGCGCTGCACCGGCCCGCCCATACCGGCGTACCGATAATCACCAGATCATATACGCCCAGAGGGAGGGCGGTTTTCGGCTTCTTCACCGGCGGGAGGCGGCGGGCCATGGCCTGCATCCCGCTGTGGAGCCAGCCCCGCAGGCCGGCGCGGTTCTCTCCGTCCTCCAGCTTCACCATCTCGCAGTGCAGCTCCTGGGCGATCTCCCGCATCAGCTTCTCCGTGCTGCCGGTGCGGCTGTAGTAGAGGCACAACATGTAGGACATGGAACTGTCCTCCTTCCAAGAATTTTCAAAACACAAGCGCCTCCGCCACAGCGAAGGCCTCGCGCACATAGTAGTTTACCGTCAACGGGAAATACCGGCCGGGCAGGCGGGCCCCCACGGGGACCGCCCCCTCCCCCCACAGAAGACGGGCGCGGCAGAGGTGGTAATCGCTGGAGACAAGGGCTACCTCCGCCCCTGCGGGGACGCCCAGGGAGGCCAGCAACGCCTGGGAATAGCGCACATTTTCCTCCGTATTCCCCGCCTGTTCCTCCAGATAGATCCGTTCCGGCGGGACGCCCCGCCCGGCGAGCCAGTCCGCCATGCATCGGGCCTCGGAGATGTCCTCCCCCCGGCCCTGGGAGCCGGAGACCACAATGGGGATTTCCGGCCAGTCCTCCGCATACGCCAGCGCGGCCTCCAGCCGGGATGTCAGGCTCAGGGAGGGGGCAGCGCCGTTGAGCCCTGCGCCGAAGACCACCATAGCCTCCGGCTCCGCGTCCCAGTCCGTGCCGCTCCAGGAGACCACCCATACCTCCAGTACGGCAAAGAACGCGAACCCCGCCGCCAATGCCAGCAGGACGAGCCGCCGCAGCCAAGCTGCCCAACGATACTTGCCCTTCCACCGCTCCAGCAGCGCGAACACCACCAGGACCCCGGCAGCGCACCAGAACAGGAGCCCTGTAAAGCGCACGGCGGTGAAGACAAAGCGCATCAGCCCACCCAGCAGCAGGCACAGGGCGGCAAGGCTGTACCAGGCTGCCTCGGCCCGTCTCACGCCTCCGCCTCCCCGGCCAGAACCTCCCAGCGTTCCATCAGCTCCATCAGCCGGGCGTCCAGCGCCTCCTTCTGGGCGTATAGGGCGCTGTACTTCTCATAGTCGCAGGCGTTGGCCTCCATGCTGGCCTCCACCCCCTTGATCTCCGCCTCCAGCTTCTCCATGTCCCTCTCGCAGATGGTCAGCTGACGGCGGGCGTTCTGCTGGGCCCTGCCGCCCTTGGGTGTCCCCTTGGGCTTCTCATCCTTTTTCCCCGCCTTCTGCTGCGGGGGGAGCGTCCGCTCCCGCTCCTTGATCTCCCGGTAGCGGGCGAAGGGGACGGGGTAATCCGTGATGGTCCCGTTCTCCAGCTCCCAGACCCGGGTGGCAAAGCGGTTGATGAAGTAGCGGTCATGGCTGACGAAAAGCAGCGTCCCCTCGTAGGCCTCCACCGCCTCCTCGATCCACTCCCGGCTGGCGATGTCCAGATGGTTGGTGGGCTCGTCCAAAACCAGGAGGTTGATCTCCTCGTCCATGAGCATACAAAGCCGCAGGCGGCTCTGCTCGCCGCCGGAGAGGACGGACACGCTCTTGAACACGTCCTCCCCCCGGAAGTTGAACGCGCCCAGCCGGTCCCGGGCGGCCTGGGTGGTGATGCCGTGCTTGGAGAAGAGCATGGTGTCCACCAGGCTGCGCTGGGGGTTGTCAAAGTGGATGATCTGGGGCAGGTAGGCGATGCGGACGGTGGGGCCGAACTTTACCCGGCCCCCGTCCGGTTCCTCCTCCCCCATGAGGATTTTCAGCAGGGTGGATTTACCGGTGCCATTGTCGCCAATGAGGGCGATGCGTTCGCCGCCCTCCACCCGCAGGTCCAGGCCGTGAAAGAGCCGGCGGCCGCCGAAGGACTTCTCCACGTCCTTGACGTGCAGCACCTCGTCACCCTGGAACTCCTTCTCCCCAAACCGGTTGGTCAGGGCCTTGGCCTTGGTGGGCTTCTCCGTCTGGCGGATGCGCTCAATGCGCCGCTCCATGGAGAAGGCCCGCTTGTGGAGCTTGTCGTTGCCCATGAAGGCCCACAGATGGAGCTTGTCCGCCGCCTCCTGGAGCTGTTTGATCTTGGCCTGCTCCTTCTCGTACTGCTTGAGCTTCTCCTGGTAGCGCCGCTCCTTCTCGATGGCGTAAAATGTGTAGTTGCCGGAATAGAACTCCGCCTTGCCGTCCAGGACCTCGATCACCCGGTTGATGGTGCGGTCCAAAAAGTACCGGTCGTGGCTGATGGCCACCACGGTGCCCCGGAACCGGCGCACATACCCCTCCAGCCACTCCACCGCGTGGAGGTCCAGGTGGTTGGTGGGCTCGTCCAGCAGCAGCACGTCCGTGTCCTCCAGGATCAGCCGCCCCAGGTTCACCCGGGTCTTCTCCCCGCCGGACAGGCTCTCAAAGAGCTGGGCGCGCATCTCCGGCGGGATGGACAGGCCGCCCGCCACCTTGCTGACGGCGGTGTCCATGTCGTAGCCGCCGATGCCCTCGAATTTCGCCGCCAGCTCCCCATAGCGGCGCAGGGTGGCCTCGCTGCTGTCGCCGTCCGCCATGGCGGCGGCCAGCCGCTCCATCTCCTCCGCCAGGGCCTGGTGGCGGGAGAAGGCGGTGTGCAGTACGTCCTCCACCGTGTATCCGGCGGGGTAGACGGGGATCTGGGAGATCAGGCCCAGGCGGCTGTTTTTGGCCACCACTACCTCCCCCTCGTCGGGCTCCAGCTCCCCGGTGAGGATGCGGAAGAGGGTGGACTTGCCCGCGCCGTTGCGGCCCAGCAGGCCCACCCGCTCCCCGGTCTCCACCTGGAAGGTGATGCCGTCTAATATATTATTTCCGATTTCAAAGGACTTCTTCAGTCCGCTGACGCTGATTTCAATCATGATGGTTGTCTTTCCATGTCCTTATCCGATGTTTCACTAAGATCTTGTATTCACAGGTTCTAATTCCCTTTTTCGATGAGGGCGCACCACTCCCGGTACTCCTGGGCCGGGTGCAGCCGCAGCGCCTCCCGGATATAGTACGTTGCCAGCTCCCAGGAGGCAGGCGGGGTCAGGGGTGTGAACAGGTAGTACGCTGTCAGGAACGCCAGATGTGCCGCCAGCTCCGCCCTCCCCGCCTCCAGGTGGCGGCGGAAGGACGCTTCCAGCTGGAAAAAGAGGTTCAGCTGGTCCACCTCGCCTGCGGAGCAGTAAAATTTGTCTAGGTCCTCCGGGGTAATCGCCCATGCGGCCTGCTCGTCAAATACCGGGTTTCCAAAATCAACCGTCAATTCCATGGCCTATCCCTCCGCAAAGGGGTACTCCCGCAGATAGTCCGCCATGAGGTCGAAGCGGTTGAGGAAGTGGGAGGCCTTCAGCAGCAGCGCGTCCCCAGGCCCGAAGGCGGAGAGCACATCCTCCCGGGCGGCGTCCCGGTTTTCAAACCAGCGCACGTCGGGGCAGCCAGCCGCCTGGGCCTCCGGCACCATCCACTCCCTGCTGCGCGGGCCCACGGCCAGCAGGATGTCAATCCCCAGCTCGCCCACCAGCCGGCCCACGGAGCGGTGGCCTGGCTCCTCCGCCGCGCCCAGCTCCGTCATATCCCCCAGCAGGGCGATGCGCTTGCCGCCCCTGTGCTGGGCCAGGATCGCCACGTCAGCCCGGACAGACCGGGGGTTGGCGTTGTAGCTGTCGTTGATCATCAGCCGCCCGCCGGGCAGGCGTTCCACCCGCAGGCGGTTGTCCGCCGGGCGGTAGGCGGCTACGCCCCGGGTAATCTCATCCTTCGTCAGACCCAGCCGCTCCGCCACCGCCACCGCCAGGGCCGCCAGGGAGGCCATGTGTACGCCAGGGGAGGGGATCTCCAGTGCGTAGCGTTCCTTCGCCGTCACAATGGTGCAGCGCACCCCCTCCAGGCCAAGATCCTCCAAAGCCTCCACCCGGACGCCGCAGCCCGCCGAGAGGCCGCACAAAACCTTCTCACAGCCCAGCTCCAGGGCCGTGAGCAGCTCATCGTCCCCATTGATGACGGCCAAACCGCCGGGACGGAGATTCTCGAAGATCTCCGCCTTGGCCCGGCAGATGGCCTCCCGGCTCTCGAAGTAGGCCAGGTGGACGTCGTCCACATTGGTGATTACGGCGATGTCCGGGCGCACAGCCTCCCCCAGCCAGCGGATCTGCCCGGCGCTGTCCATGCCGGTCTCGACCACCGCCGCCTGGTGCTCCGGCAGCAGGGACAGGAGGGTCAGCGGCGCGCCGATGTCCCCATTGAGGTTGCCCGGGGTCTTGAGGGTATTGTACCGCTGGCCCAGCACCCCGGCCAGCAGCTCTTTAAATGTGGTCTTGCCCATGCTGCCGGTGATCTGGACAATGGGCAGGTCAAACTGCCCCCGGTACCACCCGGCCAAATCCCGCAGGGCACGGCGGGTGTCCTCCACTAGAATATACGCCTTATCCGGCCGCAGCTGCTCCGGCAGGCGGGCGCAGAAGCACCCCGCCGCGCCCTTGTCCAGGGCCATGCCGATATAGTCGTGGCCGTCGAAGCGTTCGCCGGTCACGGGGACGAACCACGCGCCGGGTGCAATGCTCCGGCTGTCGGTGGAGAGCTCTGATATGGCCACATCCTCCGGGCCGCATAGCGTCCCGTGTACGGCGTCGCGCATCCGGGCAGTCGTCATAGGAATCATAGGGGGTCCTCCTGTCTGTCAAAACACAGTGTATCGTTCTTTTTGATCCGTTTTCTTTCGAGAAAAGGGATGGCTGCCCTCCCGATGGTCTACAAAGAGAGCTCCAGTATCCGCTGGCACAGCGCCGGGTATGTAAGCCCTGCGGCGGCGGCCTCCTTGGGCAGGAGGCTGGCGGGGGTCATGCCCGGCAGGGTGTTGATCTCCAGGCACCAGGCGCGGCCCTCGTCGTCCAGGATAAAGTCCGCCCGGGAGTAGGCCCGCAGGCCCAAGGCCCGGTGGAGGCGCAGCGTCGCCTCGCCCATGGCCCGCCACTGCTCATCCGTAATGGGGGCGGGGCAGACCTCCAGGCTGCGGCCGGACTGGTACTTGGCTTCATAGTCAAAGTAGGCCCCTTCCCGGGGGATCATCTCCACCGCCGGCAGGTACTCGTCTCCCAGCACCCCTACCGTGAGATCCCTGCCCACCAGCTTCTGCTCCACAATCACATGGCCGCCATAGCCCAGCATTTCCTCGAGAGCGGCGGCCAGCTCATCCCGCGTGTCCGGCAGGGCCATGCCCAGGGACGAGCCGCCGTTGATGGTCTTCACTGCGCAGGGCACCGGCAGCTCGTCAGCCAGGCGGGGGATATCCTCCCGGGTGTACAGCAGCTCCCGCCAAGGGGCGGTCAGGATGCCGGCGTGCTCCATGGCCTGCTTGGCAACGGCCTTGTTCATCGCCATGCCGGAGGCCAGATGGCCTGAGCCGGTGTAGGGGATGCCCAGCAGGTCAAAGGCCGCCTGGACCCGCCCATCCTCGCCGCATTCGCCGTGGAGCCCCAAAAAGACCAGATCCGCCATGGCACACACCTCCAGCACCCTGGGGCCGAAGAGGCTGGGGGACTGGTCCCGCCTGGCGGCGCGCACTGCCTCCAGATCCGGAGCCTGGACGCGAATTTCCGCCCGGCCGCACAGGCCGTCCGGGACAGTAAAAATGCTTTCCATGGGCCCATCATAAGCTTCCAGGCCCAAAAACATATCCACCAGCACCGCATGGTGGCCCAGCTCCCGCAATGCCCGGCAGATGCTCTCGCCGCTTACCAGGGACACCTGACGTTCCGGGGACAGCCCCCCGGCTAAAACCACAATCTTCAAACTGGCAACGCTCCTCACTTATTGTCTCTTTACATACTTATACAGAATATAAGTATAGCATAATGGTATGGGAAATACAACCATGGCGGCAAATTTTAGGGGCAGCCTGTCCCTGGTGCGCCAATACCAGGGGCGAAGATATACTTCGATGGATTTATCGGTGGGGCTGACAAGCCACTACTCCGGGACGCCGCACGCCTCGTCGCAATGTCCAGATGTGTCCGCTCCACAAACATTTCTGGGTGGGTGCAGCGCAGCCTTGGCGTTTTAGCACTATTGGAAATGCCCACATAAGGGCCAGTTTACCAGAAAAAAAGGGAAATATCGTCTCTTGGCCGAGAAGTCGGGCAGTATGGCCGGGAAGTTTTCGTTTCCATCTACAGGAAAATCCCTTATTCTTATATCGAGGAGGAGATCTTGTGGTGGATTGGAAAAGTTTGCCGGCAAATTTGAAAACCATCAGACATTTCCGGGGTTTATCGCAGGCGGATTTTGCAAAGGAGATTGGCATTGCCAAATCGACGTTGCAGAGGGCGGAAAGAGGGGAGGTCATTTCCATGTCGACAATATACCAGATTGCGGGCCAGCTGAAGGTCCCGCTCGCCACCTTGCTTGCGGACCCGGAGGAACTGGAAACAGATTTACTGGCAATCAGCTTCCTGCGGGACGAGGTATCGCTGATCTATATGCCGCAGGAGAGGCGGTCAAAATTTTTAAGATCTGTAAAGAAATACGTCGAAGCCTTGGAAGAGTGTTGGAAGGAGGAAGAATGAACAAATTAGAGGATTTACTGCATATGCTGGGGGTAACGCCGAATTATAAATGCTACCGACAGACACTCCTTGCCACGTCTCTGGCAGTGCAGCAGCCAGACAGCCTGCTGCTGGTGACAAAGCGCCTGTATCCCGCGGTGGCCCGTGAGCACCGCACCACATGGCACGCTGTGGAGCGGAATATCCGCCTGGCAGTGAATATCGCTTGGCGCTGTAATCCGGGCCTGCTCTCTGCTCTGGCGGGCTACCAGCTGGAGGAAAAGCCTACTGCCGCCCAGTTTATCGCCATTTTAGCCACAGGGGGTATGCAGACGGTTGGCCGCTGACAGATTCCGGTTCCCTGGCTGAGAGGAAGCGGACGGGGAGGCCCCGACAGGACAGTTGTCCTGTCGGGGCCTCCCCGTGTTATGTAGCGTTACCGCCTGCGCCCCCGGTAGCCGCTGCTGTTGCGCCGGCCCTGGGAGGATGCGCGGCTGTACCGCCGGCGGCGGGACTTCAGCACGGCACGCAGCACGCAGATCAGCACGATGGCCGCCACTGTCCCGCCGGCAGCCAGCCAGACCACAGGCCGGTGCAGGAACTCCAGCAGGTCCCGCCGGAACACCAGCAGCCGGGAGGCAGATACATCCTCGTCCGCCAGCAGATCCACGGTGGCATACTCCGTGTCGCCATTGCTGAGGGTGATCTTCCCCAGGACCTGCCCCTTGGTGACAGGGGCCTCCACGCTCTCCTGGTCCAGGGTGATGGTGCGGGTAATATCCACAGCGGGATTGATGTCATTGGGCAGCAGGCGCTCAATCTCCTGGGATGGGTGGATCTTGACGGAGTTCTGCTCCTGGGACAGCTCCACCGGCACCTCCCCTACCAGCTCGTCCGCCTCCAGGATAATCTGGCGGGAGAAGCTGTCAAAGCCCCAGTCGTAGAGCTTGATGGTCTCGGAAAAGCTCTGGGTGAGGACTGTGCCGTCCTCCAGCTTGATCCGCTCCGCCCCCAGCACCACGCTCAGCAGGCTGCGGCCGCTGCGGGAGGCGGAGGCCACCAGGCAGTAGCCTGCCGCGCTGGTGGAGCCGGTTTTGATCCCCTCGGCCCCCTTGTAGAGATAGCCGGTGGTGTACCAGTTGGTAATCAGGTTGTTGGTGGTGCGCAGCTTGCGCACGTTGGAGAGGTTGGTGGCCGGCACCTCGTAGTAGACGGTGCCCACCAGAGGCATGAAGTCCTGATGGGTGCGCGCCTCCTTGGTGATGAGGTAGAGGTCCCAGGCGGTAGTGTAGTGGTCCGTGTCCGGCAGGCCGTTGGTATTGGCGAAGTGGGTGTCCTCACAGCCCAGGGACTTGGCCTTGCTGTTCATCTTCTCCACAAAAGCGTCAATGGACCCGGCCACCGCCTCGGCCAGGATATTACAGCCCTCGTTGGCGGAGGAAAGCATGATACAGTACAGCAGGCTCTCCACCGTCAGCTCCTCCCCGACCTTGATGCCGGCGTTGCTGCCGTCGGGGGGGATGGAGGTGACGGCCAGCTCCGAAGCAGTCAGCACATCCTCCTTGGAGAGGGTCCCGTCATCAATGGCCTCCAGCACCAGCAGGCAGGTCATGATCTTGGTCAGGCTGGCGGGGTAGAGGCGCTCATGGATGCTGCGGGCGTAGAGGATTTCCTCCGTATCCGGGTCGATGAGCAGGGCGGCCTTGGCCGCCACCTCCCAGTCCCCTACGTCGTCCTTGGCGGCGTAGGCGGGGGCGGCGAGGGTGAGCAGGATGACAAGGCTGAAAAAAAAGGAAAGAAAGCGGCGATTTTTCATATCATTCTCCACAAAATTATGGTATACTGGCGGTTGTTGAGGCCGCCTGCCGGGTTCCCGACAGGTTCTGACCTACAGTATACCAAAAAAACGGCGGGAGTTCAACCGTGAAAGTACTTGGAAAATTGACGAAAACAGAGTGGCTTCTTTTGGCATTGGCGGCGGCATTCCTGCTGGCGCTGGCGCTGCTGTACTGCGAGGCGGCGGACACGGCGGCGGGGGTGGGCTACACCATCACCACCCAGCGCGGCAGCGCACTGCCCGCCGTGCCGGAGTTGCCGGCGCCCCGCGGGCCGGTGGACATCAACACGGCGGACCTGGATGGGCTCCAGACCCTGGACGGCATCGGGCCGGCCCTGGCTGGGCGGATCATCGAGTACCGGGAGGCCCACGGGCCGTTCCAATCGGTGGAGGGCCTGCTGGAGGTGAAGGGCATCGGGGAGGCCACCCTGGAGCAGTTCCGGGAGGATGTGACGGCAGGGGACGGCCAGGCTATGGAGGAGGATACGGCTGCATGAAAATATTGGTAGTGGACGACGAGAGGCTGCTGGTGAAGGGGATCAAGTTCAACCTGGAGAACGAGGGCTACCAGGTGGAGTGCGCCTTTGACGGCGCGGCCGCCGTGGAGCGGGCCAGGGAGGGGCAGTTTGACCTCATCATCCTGGACCTGATGATGCCGGAGATCGACGGGCTGGAGGCATGTATGCGCATCCGGGAGTTTTCCAATGTGCCCATCATCATGCTCACCGCCCGCAGCGAGGATACGGACAAGATCATCGGCTTTGAGTGCGGGGCGGACGACTATATCACCAAGCCCTTCAACATCCTGGAGCTGAAGGCCCGCATCCGGGCCATGCTGCGCCGGGCCTCCGGCGGGGCCCAGGGGAAGAGCCGCATCACAGTGGGGGACCTGACGCTGGACACGGAGCAGCGGGTGGCCATCCGGGACGGGGAGGCCGTGGAGCTGACGGCCAAGGAGTACGACCTCATCGAGCTTTTGATGAAAAACCCCCGGCGGGTGTACAGCCGGGAGAACCTGATGAACGTGGTGTGGGGCTACTCCTACACCGGGGACTACCGGACAGTGGATGTACACATCCGCCGCCTGCGGGAGAAGCTGGAGCGGCGGCCGGCGGAGCCGGAGTATATCCTGACCAAGTGGGGAGTTGGCTACTATTTTAAAGGGTAGGATCTCGTTACAACTGAAGATCAGCTCCAGTTACATCGCCATTTTGCTGATCGTCATGGTGCTGATGAACACCTATCCGCTGCTGGTGAGCGAGGATCTGGTGTTCCGGGCGAAGCGGACGACGCTGCTGAGCAGCGCCTCAGCCCTCAACGCCGCCATGTCCGGCCTGGACGAGCTGACAGAGGAGAACGTGGGCCGTGCCCTGGCCGCGGTGGAGACGGAGGGCGTGTCCCGGGCCATTGTCACGGACCCCTTCGGCCGGGTGCTCTACGACACCCGGGAGGCGGGCAACGCCAAGGGCCGCTATGTGTTCTACACTGAGCTGGTCAGCGCCCTCCAGGGCCTGAGCGCCACCTACAGCGTCTACAAGGAGGGCTCCTTCCACTCCAGCGCCGCCCAGCCGGTGCTCTACCGCAACCAGATCATCGGCGGGGTGTACGTCTATGAGTACGACACCCAGCAGGCGTCCCTGCTGGAGACGCTGCGCAACAACCTGCTGTCCATTTCCGCAGGGGTGGCGGCGCTGGTGCTGACGCTGAGCATGATTTTCAGCCGGCAGTTCACCCAGCGGCTGGGGAGCCTGCAAACGGCCATCCGGGACGTGCGGGAGGGGGCCTACAACCGGCGGGCGATGCTCTCGGGCAGCGACGAGTTCGCCCAGATCGCCGGGGAGTTCAACGACCTGGTGGACCGCCTCCAGAAGACGGAGAGCGCACGGCGGCAGTTCGTCTCCGACGCTTCTCACGAGCTGAAGACGCCCCTGGCCGCCATCCGCCTGCTCACCGACTCCATCCTGCAAAACGAGACCATGGACGGTGAAACCCTGCGGGAGTTTGTCAGCGACATCGGCCAGGAGGCGGAGCGGCTGAGCCGGATTACAGAGGACCTGCTGCGGCTGACGCGGCTGGACAGCGGCATCGCGGAGAAGCCCGCCCGGCTTGAGGTGGCCCCGGTGCTGGAGCGGGTGGAACGGATGCTGCGGCCCGTGGCGGATGAGAAGGACGTGTCCATCCGCACCGCCTGCGGCAGCGAGGCGGTTATCGCCACGGCGGGGGAGCTGCACCAGATCCTCTATAACCTGGCGGAAAACGCCATCAAATACAACCGCCGGGGCGGCTTCGTCCGCATCCAGGCGGAGCAGGGGGAGGAAACGACGGTGATTACGGTGGAGGACAACGGCATCGGCATCCCGGATGAGGACCTGTCCCGGGTCTTTGAGCGGTTTTACCGGGTGGACAAGGCCCGCTCCCGCGCCGCCGGGGGCACAGGGCTGGGGCTGAGCATTGTACGCGACACGGTCAGCCGCCTGGGCGGCGCGATCCTGGCGGAGAGCGTCCCCGCCGGGGGCACCCGCTTCATTGTCACCCTGCCCTGCCTGGAACGGGAGGAGGCCGCGGTATGAGGCGGGGTTGGATTGCAGCGGGATTGGCCCTGCTGGCCCTGGCCGCCTGCGCCAGCCCCGCGCCCCCGGAGGAACAGGGGGCGCGTACCCCCATCTACTATCTGGCTGCGGAGGACGCCTCCCGGGGCGGGGACCGGATTCGGGCGTGTTATGAGACGCTGGGGTTGGGGCAGGACGCCACCGTGCGCGACGAGGCCGCCGCTGTGGTCAGCCGCCTGCTGGAGGGCCCAACGGACCGTGAGCTGGAGAGCCCGCTGCCGGCGGGGGTGGAGCTGCTGTCGCTGGAGGTCCGGGACCGGACGGCCTATGTGGATCTCAGCGGCGGCTTCAACCAGCTGGCGGGGGTGGAGCTGTCCATGGCGGACTACTGCCTGACACTGTCGCTGACTGCCCTGGACGGCATCGGCGCGGTGCGGATCACCGCCCAGGGCCGGCCTGTAGGCCAGCAGCCCAAGCAGGTGTTCTATGAGCGGGACGTGCTGCTGTCCACCATGGACGACGTGCTGCAAACGGTGGAGGTGACGCTGTACTTCCAGGACGGCGGGGGCACCCTGACCGGCGAGCGGCGGACCCTGACCCTCTATGAGGGGCAGACGCTGGCGGAGAGCCTGATGGCCGCCCTGCTGGAGGGCCCGGCGAGCCGGGAGCTGTCCCCGACGCTCCCGGAAAATTTCACGGTGAACTATGTCCGTATTGAAAACGGCATATGCTATGTCAGCCTGCCGGCGGCCTCCCTGGCGCTGCTGCCGGAGGATGAGCAGGCCCAGCGGACCATCCTGTGGTCCCTGGCGGAGAGCCTCTACTCCATTGCAGCGGTGGATGAGCTGCGCCTGCTGGCTGACGGGGAGGAGCTGGCCTACTTCGGCCTGATCCCGGTGGAGACGGTCGCCTCCCGCCCCCAGGGGTAGGGAGGGACGAAGCAACGATACAACCGGCAAAGGCCGGAAAAGGAGGAAACTATGGCAATGGATACCACAGTGAAAAAGAGAAGTGAACAGGCTGCGGCGGACTGCTGGAGCATTGAGGATCTGTTCCCCAGCGACCAGGCGTGGGAGGAGGCGTTTGCGGCGTGCCAGGCCCTGCCGGGGCAGCTGGCGGCCTACCGGGGACGGCTGGGCGAGTCCGCCCAGGCCCTGTATGAGTACCTGGAGCTGGGCGAGCGCACCGACCGGCAGGCGGAGACGGTGTATGCCTATACATCCCTCCGCCATGACGAGGACACCGCCGACCCGGCCTATCAGGCCATGAGCGGGCGGTGCTTCCGTTTCCTGGTGGAGCTGGGGAGTGCGGCGGCCTTTGAAGGGCCGGAGCTGGCGGCGATCCCGGAGGAGACGCTGGAGGGCTTTTACGCCCAGCTCCCCGCCCTGGAGAAGTACCGCCGCTACCTGACCAAGGCGCGGCTGGAGCGGGAACACATCCTCTCCCCGGCAGAGGAGGCCCTGCTGGCCGCCGCCGGGGAGCTGGGCAGCGGGCCCAGCGATATCTTCCGCAGTTTCCTTGACGCGGATATGAAGTTCCCCAGCCCTGCGGACAGCCAGGGGCAGGCCCATACACTGACCAACGGCTCCTACATCGCCCTGATGGAGAGCCGGGACCGGACGCTGCGTGAAAACGCCTTCCGC
This sequence comes from Oscillospiraceae bacterium, assembly GCA_022797115.1. GTDB lineage: Bacteria > Bacillota > Clostridia > Oscillospirales > Oscillospiraceae > Pelethomonas. The sequence continues at coordinate 7,622 of JAAWKB010000036.1, read as the reverse complement.
TCCCTCTACGGCGTCTACGGCGGCAGCCGCAACGCCCTGGCCGCCATGCTCAACGCCGAGATCCGCAAGTGCGTCTTTTTCGCCCGGGCCCGGCATTATGAGAGCACCCTGGCCAGCGCCATGCATCCGGTGGAGGTGCCGGAGGCGGTGTACCACAACCTGCTGGAGACGGTCCACCGGAACCTGGGCCTGCTCCACCGCTACATGGCCCTGCGGAAAAAGGCGCTGGGCGTGGATGAGCTGCACATGTACGATCTCTACGCCGGCATGGTCCCCGCGTCAGATGAGGTGATCCCCTTCCAGCAGGCCCAGGAGGAGGTCCTGGAGGCGGCCAAGGTCCTGGGGGAGGACTACCACAGGGTGCTCTCGCAGAGCTTTGAGCAGCGGTGGATGGACCGCTATGAGAACGAGGGCAAGCGCAGCGGGGCCTACTCCCACGGCTGCGCCGTCCACCCCTATGTGCTTCTCAACCACCGGGACAACCTCAACAGCGAATTCACCCTGGCCCATGAGATGGGCCACGCCATGCATTCCTACCTGAGCTGCCAGAAGCAGCCGCCGGTCTACGCCGGATACGTCCTGTTCGTGGCGGAGGTGGCCTCCACCTGCAACGAGGCGCTGCTGATGCAGTACCTGCTGAAGAAAACCACGGACCGGAAACGCAGGGCGGTGTTGATCAACTATTTCCTGGAGCAGTTCCGCACCACCCTGTACCGCCAGACCATGTTCGCGGAGTTTGAGCTGGCCGTCCACCGGCTCTCGGAGTCCGGCGAGACCCTGACCGCCCAGCGGCTGTGCGAGGTCTACTATGAGCTGAACCAGCGTTACTACGGCCCGGATGTGGTGGTTGACCGGGAGATTGAGATGGAGTGGGCCCGCATCCCCCACTTCTACCGCCGTTTCTACGTCTATCAGTACGCCACCGGCTTCTCCGCCGCCATGGCCCTGTCGAAGCGGATTCTGGAGGGCGGCCAGGAGGCGGTGGACGGCTACCTGCGTTTCCTCAGCGGCGGCAGCTCCACAGACCCGGTGTCCCTGCTGAAGATCGCCGGGGTGGATATGAGCACCCCCCAGCCGGTGGAGGACGCGCTGGCGCTCTTCGGCCGGCTGATCGGGGAGATGGAGGCTCTGCTGGCATGATCTGCCGCCTCTGCCCCCGCCAGTGCGGGGCCCTGCGCACAGAGACGGAGGGACGGGGCTTCTGCGCCATGCCCTCCCTGCCGGTGGCTGCCCGGGCCATGCTCCACCAGTGGGAGGAGCCCTGCATCAGCGGCAGCCGTGGCAGCGGGGCCGTGTTCTTCTCCGGCTGCGTGCTGCGGTGCGTCTTCTGCCAGAATGGGGCCATCAGCCGGGGCGGGCTGGGGAAGCAGATCGACGTACCCCGCCTGCGGGAAATCTTCAGGGAGCTGATCGGGCAGGGGGCCCACAACATCAACCTGGTCAGCCCCACCCCCTTTGCCCACGCCATCCGGGAGGCGCTGGCGGAGCCGCTGCCGGTTCCGGTGGTGTGGAACACCGGGGGCTATGAGCGGGTGGAGACGCTGCGCAGCCTGGAGGGGCTGGTCCAGGTCTGGCTGCCGGACCTGAAATACGCCGGCAACGCCTTGGCCGCCCGATACAGCGGCGCGGGGGACTACTTCGAGACCGCCGCGGCCGCCATCCTGGAGATGTACCGGCAGTCCGGGGACTATGTGCTGGAGGACGGGCTGCTCAAGCGGGGGGTGGTCATCCGCCACCTGCTCCTGCCCGGAGCCCTGGACAACGCCAAGGCGGTGATGGACTGGGTGGCGGATACCTTCCGCCCTGGGCAGGTGCTCTTCTCCCTGATGGCCCAGTACACCCCCCAGCCGGGAGCGGAGGGCCTGCTCAGCCGCCGCGTCACCGGTGCGGAGTACCGCGCGGCGCTGGCCTATCTGGAGAACCTGGGCATTACTGACGGCTACTGCCAGGACGCCGCGTCGGCCAGAGCGGAATATACGCCGCTGTTTGACCTGCAGGGGATTTAGAATCGTTTCTTCCCTCATACCTTTGCCGGAAACGGGGTCAGGCCTTCGCAAGATAACAGCCCTGCGCCAGTTGGCGGCGCAGGGCCCGCAACATGCCGCAGAAGCGCCGACGGAGGGGGCCGCCTCCCGCCGCCGGCCGTTTGGAATCTGCGGACGGACCGATAGGAGGTATCGCAAATGCTCGATCTGCAAGATAAAACCTATTGCCCTACATTGGATGAAATCGGGGCGTATGTCGGGAGCCCCGCATGGGGCCAGTTCTGCTCCGAGATCAAGGCGGCGTATGCGTGCTGTGAAAAAATAGAGTACAGCGCGTGCAGCATGGAGCGGGGCTGGAATGTCAAGTTCAAAAAGGCGGGGAAAGCCCTGTGTACTATCTACCCCAGGGAATCCTATTTCACGGTGATGGTGGTCGTAGGCCCCAAGGAGAAGGAGGCCGTTGCGTCCATCCTGCCGGACTGCACCGCTGCGTTTCAGGAAATCTACCGCCAGACCAGGGAGTGGAACGGGCAGAGGTGGCTTATGATCGACCTGGAGGATCGCGGCGGTCTCTACAGCGATGTCCTGCGGATCATCCGTATCCGGCGGGGCCGCTGAACCCCCGGCGGCGAGCCTTGGAGGCAACGTCAGGTATCCATCGCAGGTCCATCTCTGCCGCCATGATGCGCCGCCATTTATCCCGCTGCCAGCGGCACAAAGCGATAAAAAGAGGAAAAAGGTTGACAGCAAGGATTTTTGGGAATACTATAGCAGTGGAGACAGCCGCCGGAGTGACGTCCCGGCAGCTGTTTTCTTATAATCTTTCGGGTAAAACAAGCTGGGAACCGTTTCTTTTCGGACCCTTTTTTCTGTGCAGGGAAAAAGGGCTGAACGCTCTTTAGGAAGGAGGACACCGCATATGGTTGATTTAGAGCATGGCGCGTTCATGGAGCAGGTAGAGGAGCTGGCGGAGCGAAGACGCTGGCCGGATGTACGGGATATGCTGGTCCTCCTGGAACCGGCGGATATCGCGGCCATCCTGGCGGAGCTGCCGGAGGACCGGCTGCCGGTGCTCTACCGGCTGCTGCCCAAGGAGCTGGCGGCGGAGGTATTTGTGGAGATGGAGCCGGAGGAGCAGGAGCTGCTTATCAAATCCTTCTCCGATACGGAGCTGAAGGAGGTCCTGGACGAGCTGTATGTGGATGACACGGTGGATCTCATCGAGGAGATGCCCGCCACGGTCGTCAAGCGCATCCTCAAGCACGCCGACCCGGAGACCCGCCGCAGCGTCAACGAAATTTTGAAATACCCAGAGGACTCCGCCGGGTCCATCATGACCACGGAGTTCGTGGACCTGAAGCGGGACATGACGGTGGAGGACGCTTTCAAGCGCATCCGGCGCACCGGCGTGGACAAGGAGACCATCAACATCTGCTATGTCACCGACCCCAGCCGCCACCTGCTGGGGCTGGTCTCCATCCGCACTTTGCTGCTGGCGGACGATGAGGATGTCATCGAGGACATCATGGAGACCAATATCATCGCCGCCACCACCATGGACGACCGGGAGGAGGTCGCCCAGGACCTGAGCAAATACGACTTCCTGGCCATGCCGGTGGTGGACAAAGAGAGCCGGCTGGTGGGCATCGTCACCATCGACGACGCCATTGACGTCATGGAGGAGGAGGCCACCGAGGACTTCGAGCTGATGGCCGCCATCACCCCCACAGATAAGCCCTACCTGCGCACCGGCGTGTGGGAGACGGTGAAAAGCCGCATCCCCTGGCTGATGCTGCTGATGCTCTCGGCCACTTTTACCGGCATCGTCATTGCCAGCTTTGAGGACTCCCTGGCCGCCTGCTCGGTGCTCATCGGCTTCATCCCCATGCTGATGGGGACTGGCGGCAACAGCGGCAACCAGTCCAGCGTGGCGGTCATCCGCGGGCTGAGCTTGAACGAGATCGATTTCAGCGACCTCGCCAGCGTGGTCTGGAAGGAGAGCCGGGTGGCGGTGGTCTGCGGCGTACTGCTGGCGGCGGGGAATTTTGTCAAGCTGCTGGTGGTGGACCGGGGGCTGATGCAAAACAGCGAGGTGACCATCCTGGTGGCGCTGGTGATCTGCCTGACACTGGTGTGCACCGTGTTCTGCGCCAAGGTGGTAGGGTGCCTGCTGCCCCTGCTGGCGGAGAAAATCGGCCTGGACCCGGCGGTCATGGCCGCCCCTTTTATCAGCACGATTGTGGATGTGCTCAGCCTGCTGATCTACTTTCAGTTCGCTGCTCTGCTTCTCGGATTATAGGAAATTTTCTATCCAGTGACAGAACCCCGCCCGCTTTCAAAAATGGAAAGCGGGCGGGGTTTTTCATCCTCGTTATTTGATGGAGAACAGCAGGTCCGTATAGGAGGGATAGGGCCAGCGGTTGGCGGCGGTGATGGTCTCCAGGCTGTCCACCGCGGCGCGCAGGGCGTCCATAATGGAGAAAACGGTGTATTTGTAGTAGCGGGCGGCCTCGTAGGCGTCCGCACTGTGGGGGGCGGACAGGGCGGCCTCCAGGGCCTCGCACTGGCGCATCATCTCGCCAATGAGGCTGCTCAGCTGCCGCAGAAGGCTTTCCTCCGCGGCGCAGTCCAGCTCCGCCAGAACGGACCGCTTGGCGGCAATGGCGGACGCAATGTCCCCGGAAAAGCCGCTGACGGCGGGGAAAATGTTCCGCTTCACCATGTCAATCATGGTGCGGGCCTCGATGCCGACAACCTCGCAGTAGTTGACCAGGTGGATTTCGTTGCGGGCGGCAAGCTCCTCCTCGGTGAAGATGTTGTGTTTCCCAAACAGCTCGATATGCTTGGGCAGGAGGTATGCCTGCAAGGCGTCGGCGGTGCAGGCCAGGTTGCTCAGGCCCCGCCGCTTCGCCTCCTCCACCCAGGCGTCCTCATAGCCGTTGCCGTTGAAAATGATCCGCTGGTGCTCGGTGAGCGTCTTCTTCACCAGCTCGTGGAGGGCGGCGTGGAAGTCCTCCGCCCCCTCCAGCGCATCGGCAAACTGGGAGAGCTCCTCGGCCATAATGGTGTTCAAGGCCACGTTGGGACCTGTGATGGACTGGCTGGAGCCCAGCATACGGAATTCAAACTTGTTGCCTGTGAAGGCCAGGGGCGACGTCCGGTTGCGGTCCGTGGTGTCCTGGGGGATGTGGGGCAGCATGTCCACGCCGATGGAGAGGGTCTTTTTGCTCTGGTCCACGTACTCGGTGCCCTGAATGATGGACTCCACGATGGCCGTCAGCTCATCGCCCAGGAAGATGGAGAGGATGGCCGGAGGGGCCTCCTGGGCGCCCAGCCGGTGGTCGTTGCCCGGATTGGCGACCGTGCAGCGCAGGAGTTCCTGGTACTCGTCCACGCCCTTGATAAACGCGGTCAAAAACAGCAGGAACCGGGCATTCTGGCTGGGGGTGGAACCGGGCTTGAAGAGGTTCATGCCCGTATCGGTGCTCAGGGACCAGTTGTCGTGCTTGCCGGAGCCGTTGACGCCGGCAAAGGGCTTCTCATGGAGCAGGCAGACCATGTTGTGCCGGCCAGCCACCTTCTTCATGATCTCCATGGTCAGCTGGTTGTGGTCGCAGGCGGTGTTGGCGTCGGTGTAGATGGGGGCCAGCTCATGCTGGGCGGGGGCCACCTCGTTGTGCTTGGTCTTGGCGTAGATCCCCAGCTTCCACAGCTCCTCGTCCAGCTCCTGCATGTAGGCGGCAATACGGGGCTTGATGGTGCCGAAATAGTGGTCTTCCAGCTCCTGGCCCTTGGGGGGCTTTGCGCCGAAGAGGGTGCGGCCGGTGAGGATCAGGTCCTCCCGCTTGTTGAACACGTCCTTGTCGATGAGGAAATACTCCTGCTCGGGGCCCACCTCGCTTGTGACCTTTTTTACGTCCGTGTCGCCAAACAGGCGCAGCACCCGCACCGCCTGGCGGCTGAGCTCCTCCATGGAGCGCAGCAGGGGGGTCTTCTTGTCCAGCGCCTGGCCGCTGTAGGAACAGAAGATGGTGGGGATGCACAGGCTGCCGTCCTTGATGAAGGCGAAGGAGGTGGGGTCCCAGGCGGTATAGCCCCTGGCCTCAAAGGTGGCACGCAGGCCGCCGGAGGGGAAGGAGGATGCGTCCGGCTCGCCCCGGACCAGCTCCTTGCCGGAGAAGAGCATCAGCACCCGGCTGGAGCCGTCGGGGGTGAGGAAGCTGTCGTGCTTCTCCGCCGTCACGCCGGTCATGGGCTGGAACCAGTGGGTAAAGTGGGTTGCGCCGCGCTCCACCGCCCAGTCGCGCATCACTCCGGCCATCTCATGGGCCATCTCCAGCTCCAGGGGCGTGCCGTCCTCCACGCACTTTTTCCAGGCCCTGTAGCAGGTGCTGGACAGGCGCTGCTTCATCGCCTCCTCATTAAAGACCATGCTGCCGAACTTCTCAGGTACGTTTTTCTTCTTGCTCATACGATTGATCTCCTTTCGCTGCCGCAGCAGCGGTTTTTCCGGTATCCAGCCGTTTCTTTGGCAAAAGAAACGATCAAAAGAACATTATTCCCCGGAGGCCCCGTAGTTGCTGAGTACCCGGGCGCTGGGGTCGTCCACATCGCAGCCCTCCCACGCCCGGTTGGGCATCCAGAAATCCACCACCATCCCCGCCTGGCCGGGGTAGTGCCGCTCGAAAATCTCCCGGTAGAGAAGGGACTCCTTGGTGAAGGGCTTGGCATGGTAGGCGTACTGCTCCGCAGCGGCCTCCCAGCCGCCACCATAGGTGCGCTCCGCCAGGGCCTTGAGGTCGTCCACCAGGCTATGGCCCACCGCGTCGGAGAAGGCCGCCTTCTCCCGCTGGAGGATGGATTCTGGCAGATAGCTGCCCGCAAAGGCCCGGCGCAGGAGGTACTTCCCCTTGTTGTAGACGTTGACCTTCTTGGCCGGGTCGACGCTCATGACATACTGTACGAAGTCCAGATCGCCAAAGGGCACCCGGGCCTCCAGGCTGTTGGCGGAGATGCAGCGGTCCGCCCGGAGCACATCGTACATATGCAGCTCCCGGATGCGCTTGACGCTCTCGGCCTGGAAGGCCGCAGGGGAGGGGGCGAAGTCGGTGTACTTGTAACCGAAGAGCTCGTCGCTGATCTCCCCCGTCAGCAGCACCCGGATATCGCTCTGCCGGCGGATGGCCCGGCAGAGCAGGTACATACCCATGCTGGCGCGGATGGTGGTGATGTCGTAGGTACCCAGGATCTCAATCAGTTCATCCAGGGTGTCCAGCACGTCCTGCTCCGTGATATAGATCTCATGGTGATTGCTGCCGATGTAGTCCGCTGCCTGCCTGGCGTATTTCAGGTCGATGGCGTCGGTGGACATGCCCACGGCGTAGGTCTCAATGGGCCGGCCCAGGAGCCGTGCCGCAATGGCGCAGACCAGGGAGCTGTCCAGCCCGCCGGAGAGAAGGAATCCCACTGGCACATCGGCGTCCAGCCGCTTTTCCACGCCCAAAATCAGCTTCTCGTGGATGTTGGCACAGACCGTATCCAGGTCGCGGAATAGATTTTCCCGACTAAATAAATCAGGATGGAACTGAATAAAACCAGAAAGATGGAGAGAAGCAAGAGGTGTTCTTTGATTTCTGC
>JAAWKB010000035.1 GCA_022797115.1 Oscillospiraceae bacterium | reverse complement strand
CGCAGGGTGAACAGCACCGGCACAGTGTACGCGCAGGACATGGAGGACATCAAGGGGGCACTGGCGGAGATATGGCAATTACAAAGATACATTCTATCAAGTCAACGCTGAATCGAGAACCCTGACAAGACGGACGGGAAAATGCTGGTGTCCTATATAGAAGGGCCGGAAGGTGGTAAACACGCTGAACACTTTTGATGCAGAGGAAGGTCGCTGCAATGAGCTAGTGGTGCAGGCTTACGGCATCTGCTCCAAGGACAGAGCTGTTTGTCAGGGCGGCACGCGGCAGATGCCTTTCTCACAAAAGGAGTACTAAAATTCGCAAATCAGACATATCATACGCTATATTTGTTCATACTTTTTATGCATCATGAGATGCAGAAAGAAGATACAGGAGGTTTTGATGATGTTTGAACTGATTCCCTTTCCCCACAGCCGCAGTATGGATCTGTACCGTCCCTTCCGGGATCTGGAGAACCTGGAGCGCAGCCTGTTTTCCGGTGGCCTGGTCGGTTTCCAGACGGATATCCGGGACACTGGCGATGCGTATGTGCTGGAGGCTGACCTGCCGGGCGTGAAAAAGGAGGACATCCACATTGATATCGACGGGGACCGCCTCTCCATCAGCGCCCAGCGCAGCTCCACGAATGAAGAAAAGGACAGTGATGGGAACTATATCCGCTGCGAGCGGTCCTACGGCTCTTTTTCCCGCAGCTTTGACATCTCCGGCGTCCGCTCCGAGGACATCTCTGCCGCTTACGACAATGGCGTGCTGACGCTGACCATGCCCAAGCAGGTCCAGGCTGTCCCCGCCGCCAGACGGCTGGAGATCCGGTAGTACGCATCCCCCTATCTGCGCAAAACCAGACGGAAGCCTGCGCGGCGTAATGCTGCGCAGGCTTCCGTCATTCAGCTCTTTGCCGTCCTGCCAGCGTTACACCAGCAGATAACGGTACTGGCGCAGGACAGTATACATCAGCATCGCAAGGTCGGCAGGCAGGTCGTTGCTCTGCTGAAGGTCTATCTCCTCCTCTTTCCCGTCCAGCCGGACCAGTACCCAGCCGCCCCCCAGGGGCAGGAATCCCTGGTTTTCACCGCTGGCATCAAAGCCCGCCCGGTCCAGGAAGAGGGTGAACTTGTCCTTGTAGGGTGCGCTGTCATAGGGGCAGAACACCTGGCAATTGCCGCACTCGTTGCACATCCGATCCACATGGAGGATCTGGTGGCGGCCATCCGGCAGTTTGATGACCACATTGGCCCGGTTGGGGCACACGTCGGCACAGGCCTGGCAGACCACATTACAGCTCAGGCAGCGGTCTCCCTCCCGCTTAGCGGACTCGCACAGGATGCCCTTCCGGGCCAGCGCAGCCTCCCGGTTGGCGTGGGCATGGTGGGGGATGGCGTAGGTGTGCGCACCGCCCAGGACCTCCTGGGCAAAGGCAGCTGCGTCCGCAATGCCCTCCACCACTGTGGCAGGACCCCGGAGGACATCGCCGGCAGCGTAGACGCCGGGCAGGTTGGTCTGGAACCCGGGGCGGCCCGCCTCCCCTACCTGAACGCCGTAGGCGGCCAGGGCCTCGGCGTCCACCTTCTCCCCGACAGCGGAGATCACTGTGTCGCAAGGGATCTCCAGAAGCTCGCCGGTCTCCGCCGGAGCGCGCCGGCCGGAGGCGTCAGGCTCGCCCAGGACCATCCGTTTGCACACCAGCTTTCCGTCCCGCTGCTCCACAGGCGCGGCCAGCTCCAGGAACTGCACCCCTTCGGCCATCGCCAGCTCCAGTTCCTCTGCGTCGGCAGGCATGTACTGCTTGGTGCGGCGGTAGACCAGCGTGCTGCTCTCCGCCCCGGCCCGCAGGGCCAGGCGGGCGGCATCCATGGCGGTGTTGCCGCCGCCGATGACCGCCACACGGCCCAGCGGCTCCCGTTTGCCTGCTTTCACATCCCGCATCCAGGCGATGACGGGCTTGACGTTGCCGGGGATGCCCAGCTCCCCCGCCTTCCACGCGCCCACGGCGAACAGGATATGGGTGTAGCCCAGTTCCCGCAGCGCCTCCACCCCGGGGGCAGGCGTGTTCAGCTTCACCTCTACCCCCATCTTCTCCATGATGGAAATATCCTTCCCAATGGCCTCGCTGCTGATGCGGAAATCAGGGATGACCTGCTGGACGACACCGCCCAGGGCCGATTCCTTCTCAAACAGGGTGGTCGGGATTCCTCCGCGGGCGCAGAAGTACGCCGCCGCCATGCCGGTGGGGCCGCCGCCGATGATGGCGGCCTTTCTCCCGTCCGCCACAGACACGGCCGGCCGGAGCTTCGCCATGACCTGCGCATAGCCCCGCTCTGCCGCCCGCAGCTTGGCGGCGCGGATCTGCACAGACCGGTCATAGAAATTGCGGGTACACTTGTCCTTGCAGTGGTGGGGGCAGATGGTACCGGTAATGAAGGGGAGGGGGTTTTTCTCTAAAATGAGCTCCAATGCCCTGCCGTACCGCCCCAGGCGGCACAGCTCAATGTACTCCGGGATGTCCTGCCCGATGGGGCACCCGCCCTTGCAGGGCGCGGTGAAGCAGTCGATGAGGGGGACCTTGGCGGCTAGCTTCCGGCTGGGCAGATGCTTGGCGGCCTTGACGTGGTGGGGGTCTGTGCGGGCCGACAGGGAGAGGGCCGCTACCTTGCTTGTGTTAATGGCAATGAAGGGCTCAAACTTAAACTGGTCCAGCTTCTCCGCAATCTGGAGGAACCGCTGGTAGCCGCCGGGCTTGAGCTCAGTGGTTGCCATGGTGATGGGCCAGATGCCGCACCGGAAGAGCTTGTCGATGTTGAAAAAGTCCGCGCCGCCGGAGTAGCTCAGGCGCAGCTTGCCGTCAAATTCCTTGCTGATGCGGTGGGCCATCTCAACGGTGAGCGGGAAGAGGCTCTTGCCGGCCATGTACATCTCCTCGCTGGGCAGCTCGCCCCGCGTCACGTCCACAGGGAAGGTGTTGGAGAGCTTCAGGCCAAACTCCAGGCCCTGTCCCGCCGCCAGGGCCTGGAGACGGCGGAACATGGGGATGGCGTCAGCATACTGCAAATCCTCGTCAAAATGGCGGCGGCCAAAGGCGACATAGCCGTAGCCCATGCTGTCCAGGATGGAGCGGGCGTCCTCATAGCCCAGGAGGGTGGGGTTGCATTTGACAAAGGTGTGCAGATGCTTTTCTGTCAGGAGGTAGGAGGCGATGCGCTCGATCTCCTCCGGCGGGCAGCCGTGGAGGGTGGAGACGGTGACACTGCCGGAGATGCGGCCCGGGATGCTGTCGATAAACGCCGCCTCGCCGGGGAACATCTCCTTGAGCACCCGCACGCACCGCTGGAAAACCGGGGTCTGGGATGCGTCCATCATCTCGTCCAGGTACTTGTCGATCTTAGGCCCCTGGATGCCCTCCAGGTCGTAGCCCACGGACATATTGAAGACAAACCCGTCCGGGTCGCCCAGGCCGTAGACCTTGGCCAGGGCCTTACAGGCGAACCAAGCCTTGACATACTCCTCAAATGCCTGGTGGACGTACAGCTCCGTGGACCACTCGCAGTTATAGCACTCATCCTCAGCGGTGATGCAGGGGCGGCTGATGCAGGCGGCCAGCTCCGTACCGTCCAGCTTCTGGACGGTTTTCAGCTCAAAAAACCGCGCGCCCGCAAAGTAACCGGCGACAATATTCTGTGCCAGCTGGGTGTTGGGGCCCGCTGCCGGACCAAAGGGTGTCTCAATGCGCTCGCTGCCGAAGATGGGCAGGCTCTTTTCGCCGCCGGTGTAGGGGCGGTGGACACCAAACACCGACCCCTCCCTGTCGTACTCGGTAGATACCCAGTTCATCAGGTCCCGGAACGGAATGGGGATCATCAATTCAGGCATGGCTGTTTCTCCTCCTTTTTTGATTTCAAACCGTATTATTGATATCGTTTCAATACGTGCAGTGATTCAATTCGCCCCACAGTTTTTTGGAAACCTCCAGGATGCCCGCATTGACGGCCTCCTCGTCCACCTCCATCAGCTCCCGGTCCTTCATGAGAAGCCGGCCGTTGCAAATGGTGGTCTGGCACTGCCGCCCGGTCATGCCGAAGAGCATGTGGCCGTCAATATTGGCGTCGGAGAAGGGGGTAAAGGGCTTGTAGTCCATGACGATCACATCTGCCGCCGCGCCGGGGGCCAGACGGCCCAGGGGGACGCCGAAGTATTTCTCGGCCATGGCGGGGTTATTCTTGAAGAGCATGTCTGTGACCTCGCACCAGCCCACGTTGGGCAGGCAGGCGTTGTGGCGCTGGATGGCCAGGGCGGCTTTCAAGCTCTCCAGCATGTCGTTGGTGTAGGCGTCGGTACCCAGGCCCACAGTGATCCCCTGCTTGTACAGCTGGAGCACCGGGGAACAGCCTACGGCGTTGCCCATGTTGCTCTCCGGGTTGTTCACACACATGGTCCCTGTCTCGCGGATGATCTCCATCTCGGCAGTGTTCACATGGATGCAGTGGCCCAGGATGGTCTTGGGCCCCAGGATGCCGTGATCCTGGAGGCGCTGGACCGGGCGGCGGCCATAGTTTTGCAGGCTGTCGTAGACATCGTTCATGCCCTCGGAGACATGGATGTGGAACCCGGTGCGGCCGTTGTTGGCCGCGGCCATCCGCTCAAAGGTCTGATCGCTGAGGGTAAAGAGGGCGTGCCCGCCGAACATGGCCGCCAGCATATCACTGGGATTTTTCTCACAGTAACCGATGAAGTCCGCGTTCTCCTGAATCGCCTGGCCGCACTTCTCCTGGCCATCCCGGTCGCTGACCTCATAGCACAGGCAGGAGCGGATGCCGAACCGCTTTGCGCTTTCGGCAATCTGGAACAGGGAGCCCGGAATCTCCGCAAAGGAGGCGTGGTGGTCAAAGATCGTGGTCACGCCCTGCTTGATGCAGTCAATGTACAGCGCATCGGCGCTGGCCCGGGTGCCCGCCAGGGTCAGATGGCGGTCAATATACCACCACTGGCCGTCCAGGACCTCATAGAAATTCGTGGGGTTGAAGCCGTTGATGCTCAGCCCTCTGGCCAAGGCGGAGTAAATGTGGGTGTGGGCGTTGATGAGGCCGGGCATGATGACGCCGCCCCTGGCGTCGATCCACTCCGCCTGGGGATAGTCCGCTTTCAGCTTGGCGGTGGTCCCGACGGCAGCGATTTTGCTGCCATCGATGACAACGCCGCCATCGGACAGATAGGGCAGGGCGCTGTCACGGGTGATAAGCCTTCCATTTGCCAATAAATACATGCTGGATTCCTCCTCCTTGCTGTTCATTAAAAAATGTTCCAAACCGGTCGGTTTGAAACACTCAAGCACAGGCTGAGTGATAGTTGCAGCCCGTGCGCATGGCACTCCGTTACAGCTACCACATGATAAAGATACCATATTATACAGGATTTCCAGACATATTGCAATGGAAAGATGCGCAAGTTGACAACGGCGGCCCGCCAAAAAAGCGGCCGCCGTTTTGTGCGCTTTGACGGGGGATTACAGCGGCGGGCGGACCGTCAGGCAGACGTCTGGTTCCTCCGCAGCCTGCTCGATGTACCGCTCCTCCGCCTCCAGAAGCGCGTTTTTCAGCAATTCCGTAGCCTGCATGAGATGGGACCAGTCAAATGTCTGCTCATCTGCCATCTGCTCCAGGAGAGTGATGGCCTCGTCCACCCGGCCAACCAAGATGGCATAAAGATGTTGATGAAGCATTTCCATAATCAATCTCCTTGGTTTGGAATTTATTTATATCATTATACGTTGTTCGATGTATTTTGTCAACTACATATGTTGTATTGTGGCATCCTATTTACATTCCGTGAATAGGGGGCAGCGACATGGGGTATTATCCACGTCTACGCGATCTTCGCGAGGATGCGGACTTGAGCCAAACGGCGTTAGTCCAAAAACTGAGTATGCATAAGACCACATATACCAATTATGAGCAGGGAAAGAGGGAACCCCCATTCTCCCTGATCGTTCGTCTTGCAGTGATGTACAATGTAACAATCGACTATATCGCGGGATTGACTCAAAAGCCGACTCCGTTAAAGGGGACAAACCGCAAGAAAGTGAAGGATAACGCTAAAGCAGAGAGGTTAAAACAGGATATATCGATTGGGGCGAACCTGCGGCGGCTGCGAAAACGGGCGGGGTTATCCCAAGAGATTGCAACTGCAAAACTTCAAGTTATGGGTATCCCTGTTAGTCGAGAGATTTTATCGCGAATGGAGTTGGGCCGCTACAGTATCCGAATCAGCGCATTGCTTGGGATGAAGGAGATCTACCGCGCCACATTTGACGAGTTCTTCCAGGGCGTATCGCTGGAGGATATGCCGTTGGGGGAACCGGATAAGGAAGAGCCGAATTTAAAATAGCAGCGGACATCATTCTTTAGATAGGAGACCATATATGGCGTATTATCCCCGGCTCCGCGACTTGCGGGAAGATGCCGATTTAACGCAAGATGCATTGGTAAGGTTGTTGGAGATGCCATAAACAACATATACAAATTACGAACAGGGAAAGCGGGAACCACCCTTCTCTCTGATTATTCGTCTTGCAGTGATGTACAATGTATCTATTGACTATATCGCAGGATTGAGCAATACACCGACTCCGCTAAAGATCACAAAGCAATAGAAAGCACAGGTTGCCGAACTGTTAAAATAATAACGGAAAACCATGCAGATGCCGAAAATTTTCCCATTTTCTGCCCCCTGGGCAAAGGGAGGAAAAATCCGCTTGCAGGATGATCGGAAATGGTCTATACTGAAAGATAACCAAACGTTGTGCGCAGTCCGCTGCGCAGGGACATAGGGCTTTGAAAGGAGCACATCATGAGTTATTTTGAGGAAATGACCCAGAAGGCGAAGGAAGTAGTTGCCACTGCTGCGGAGAAGGCAAAGGTTGCGGCCGATTCCGCGAAAATTTCCGCCGAGATCATCCGGGAGAAGCGGGAGCTGGACAAGAACTACCGCGCTATCGGCCAGTGGTACGCCTGTGAACACACGGAGGAAGTCCCTGAGGCGATTGCCGACGTGATTGCCGCCGTCCGGGCCTCCCAGGAGAAGATTTCCGAGCTGCAGGCCAGCCGCGAGGCCGCCGAGTCCGAGGAAGCCGCCGCCCAGGCGGAGGGGAAGGTCTGCCCGGTCTGCGGGAAGATCAGCGACAGCAAGTTCTGCCCCCACTGCGGCGCGCCCATGGGCGAGTAACGCATCCGGGACGAAAAAGCATCACGAAAAACGCCGCTTTGCCCGGCAGGAATCCCCCGGGTTGCGGCGTTTTTTATCATTACGGGGCCGGAAGACACGGCCGGGAGGCTGCTATGCTGGACAGAAGCGAAGTGGGGAAACGGGGCTACCTCAACGAGGACTACCGGCTGTTCCATCTGCGGGACAGCCGGGCATTGACGCTGGATTACCACTACCATGAATTTGACAAGCTGGTACTCCAGCTGAGCGGCCGGGTAGCCTACCATATCGAGGGCAAACGCTACCCCCTCCAGCCTATGGACATCCTGCTGGTCAGCCGGGACCAGATCCACCTGCCGGTGGTGGACCCGGACCAGACCTATGAGCGGATGGTCCTGTGGATCAGCCGGGATTTCCTCTCCCGCTTCAGCACGCCGGAGGCGGACCTCGCCACATGCTTTGACCTGACGGTCCAGCGGGAATTCCACCTCTACCGGCCCAGGGGGGAGGAGCGGGAGCGTTACCGCGCCATGTTTGAGCGCATCCAGTCCGCGGCGCCGGGCGGCGGCGCGTTTGCCGCCCGCCTGCTGGCGGATACGTGTGTGCTCCAGCTGATGATCGCCTTGAACCGGGATTTGCAGGCAGCAAACGCCCTGCCGGATGCCGCCGCCTACCGCTTCGACCCGAAGATGGAGGAGGTCACCCACTATATCCGGGACCACCTGGGGGACGAACTGACCATCGACCGTCTCTCCGGCGTGTTCTACCTCAGCCGCTACTACCTCATGCACCGTTTCAAGGAGGTCTACGGCTGTACGGTCCACCAGTATATCCGCCAGAAACGCCTCCAGCAGGCGGCCGGGCAGATCCGGCGGGGCGTCCCCATCCTCAAAGCCGCCGAGGATGCGGGCTTCGGGGATTACTCCGTGTTCCTCCGGGCCTTCCGGCGGGCCTATGGGCGAAGCCCCAGGGACTGGAAATAAGGCAGCCATTCTTTTTCTTGGAAAGAAAAAGAATCAAAAAGAACTTTTACCGCAAAGCCTCGTACCCTCCCCTGTGATAAACCGGGAGCAAAACGAAGTTTTGCGATAAAAGTTTTTTCTTTTTGCAAAAAGAAAAGAATGGCCGCCTTATAGAAGCTCCCCATACATCTCCAGCGCCTCCAGCCCTGCCGGGTTCACCCGGTACAGGTACCGGCGTCCGCCGGGCGCGGCCTCCCGGTCGAACCAGCGCAGCACGTTGCGGCCCAGGATGGCCCCCGCATTGGACGGCCCGCCCCGCCGCTTGACCTCATCCACCGTCAAGGGCCCCTCATCCCGCAGCAGGCGCGCCACACGGAGGGCCTGCTCCTTATAGGCGGTCAGAATCTTCTTCCGGGTCACGCCGCCAGTGTTGACGCTGCCGGTGCGGGCTTCGTGTTCCCGGATGACCGCCAGCCGGCGCTTCTTGTCCCGCCTGGGCGCGGACGCCTCCCTGGGGTGGACTGCTATGTCCAGCTGGGGCGTCCCTTGGCTGGTGAAGCCCACAAAGATCAGCCCCAGCTCCAGCCGCCGGCACAGGGACTGCATGTCCCGGATATGGGGGGACAGGTACCCCCGCCCAGGCAGCGGTACCGCCACATACACCCCGTCCGCAATCCGCTGCCGGTTGACCGCCTGATAGAGCAGCTCCATGGTGAATCCCCGCTTGAGCTCCACCACAATCAGCTCCCCGTCCCGCATGGCGGCGATATCGCAGTCCTTTACCTCGCCCTTCACCTCGTAACCCAAGCCCTCCAGATAGTCCCGTACCGGGCCGTACAGGCTGCTCTCCGGCAGGTTCCCCATCAGTAGCCCCGGTTCCGGTCCACCAGGCCCTCCGGCAGCTCCCCCGCCGCGTAGCGGGCCAGATCCCGGCAGAAGATGTCCACCGACAGATCGCAGGTCAGCCCCAGGGCCATATTACCGGAGATGTGGGGTGTGATGATCGTATTGGGGCAGGTCCATAGGGGATGGTCCACCGGCAGGGGCTCCGGCACCATCACATCCAACGCCGCGCCCGCCAGCCGCCTGGCCTGTAAAGCCTCCACCAGGGCCTCCTGGTCGATGGCGGAGCCGCGCCCCACATTCACCACGTAGGCCGTGGGCGGCAGCAGGGCAATCCGCTCCCGGGAGAGAACCCCCACTGTCTCCGCTGTGGCGGGCAGGGCCATCACCAGCGCGTCCGCCTGGGGCAGGAGGCTGTCCAGCTCACCCAGGGGGACCACCCGATCAAAAGCGGGCTCTGTTGACCGGCCGCTGCGGCACACGCCGGTCACGCGGGCCCCCAGCGCCTTCAGCCGCCGGGCGGTGTGGGAGCCGATGTCCCCGGTCCCCAGCATGACCACCCGGCTGCCGCCGATGGAACGGATGGGCTTGAGATAGGGCCACTGACGCTCCGCCGCCGCGGCCTGGTACTCCGGCATCCGCCGCAGCAGCATCAGCAGTACCATGAGGATGTGCTCGGAGATGGTGGGGCCGTAGGCCCCCGAGCCGTTGGAGAGCAGGCAGTCCGGATGGGGCCACACCGCGCTGTCCAGATATGCCTCAATGCCAGCGCAGTCGCTGCACAGCCAGCGCAGCCGCTCTGCCCGCTTCAACACCGCCGGGGCGGGGTGGCCGAAAATCACCTCGTACCCCCCAATGTCCTCCCCCAGCCGCCCGTCGCTGCTGTCATGGTAGAAGGCAGGGGTGAAGCCCAGCTCTGCCGCCGCCTTCTCAATCCGGCTGCGGTAGGGCTCGCTCATAAAATTGACGCACACTGCCAGCTTTCTCATATGGACTACCTCCGTTCTTTTATTTTGCCGCAAGGGGCTCGTCAGGACGCTTCATGTCCCGCCAAACGGTACACATCATGGTCACATAGCAGGCCAAGCCGCCGATCACGTCGCTGACCGGCTCCGCCGCGAAGACGCCATAGGGGCCCCACAGGCGGGGCAGAAGCAGCATCAGCGGCGTCACCAGCGCCACCTTGCGCAGCAGGGAGAAACATACCGCGCTCTTTGCCCGGCCCAGGGCGACAAAGGTGTTTTGCCCGATCATCTGAAAACTCATCATCACATAGGCGGCGTAGTAGACGCGCATGGTCCGCACACCTACCTCCAGAAGGCCCGGGTCATCGTTGAACAGCAGGATAAACATATGGGGGAAGGCCAGCAGGAGCAGCCAGATCACCACATTGTAGCTCAGGCAGGCGGCTGTCAGAAAGCGGATGCACTCCCGCACCCGGCTGTACTGGCCCGCGCCGTAGTTGTAGCCGATCACCGGCTGGGCCCCCTGGGTCAGCCCACGGATGGGCTGGAAAACAATCTCCCGCACAGAGGTGATGGCGGTCATGGCCGCTACATACAGGTTGCCGTTTCCACCGGTGAGGGCCCCATAAGTCTGGAGCTGGGCATTGCCCAGGGCCTGGACGACGCTGTTGGTGACGGAAAAGGTAAAGCCCGTCAGCCCCAGGCCGCAGACCCGCCGCAGAATCGGCCAGTCCAGGCCCAGGCTCTCCCGGTCCAGACGCAAAATTGCCTTGCCGCCGGTGAGGAACGCCAACACCCACACGGCAGAACAGGTCTGGGCAATCACAGTGGCCAGGGCCGCCCCCCGGACGCCCATCCCCAGCACGAAGATGAACAGCGGGTCCAGAGCCAGGTTGATGACCGCCCCCAGCAGGGTGGTCATCATGCCGGTCCGGCCAAAGCCCTGGGCATTGATAAACGGGTTCATCCCCAGCCCGATCATCACAGGGATGGTGCCGGCCAGGTAGATCAGCAGATAGCTCTTGGCGTGGACCACTGTCTCCGGGCTCCCGCCCACC
Organism: Oscillospiraceae bacterium; assembly: GCA_022797115.1. GTDB lineage: Bacteria > Bacillota > Clostridia > Oscillospirales > Oscillospiraceae > Pelethomonas. The sequence continues at coordinate 10,609 of JAAWKB010000035.1, read as the reverse complement.
AGATAGAGGAACGGCTCATGGAAGAGGTAGAAGAGGACGGTCAACCCCGCCCCCAGCAGCACCAGGAACGTGAAGCTGACGCCCATGATCCGGGCGGCCCGTTTGCCGTCCCCCTGGCCCCTGGCGATGGAGCACAGAGGCGCGCCGCCGGTACCGCAGAGATTGGCAAAGGCGTTGATGATGTAGGTGATGGGCATGACCAGGCCGATGCCCGTGAAGGCGTCCCGCCCGACGGCGTCAATGTGGCCGATAAACGCCCGGTCCACCACATTGTAGAGTACTACCGTCAGCTGCGCCACTGTCAGGGGGATTGCCAGGGAGAGGATGTTTTGGGCAATCCCGCCCTGTGAAAAATCATTTTTCCGCGTCCGGACCATTGCGCGCCCCCCTTTCTGTCCCTCATATTGTAGGGCATCTGAGCGGAAATTGCAAGGGAAGGTTTCGCCGGTCCCTTTTGAGGAACGTGTTGCTGGGATATAATTTCGGCAGTTTCTACAAAAGCACATTGATACAATGAAAACTATGCGCTATAATCAATTCGGCAAATCGAAATTTTACGAGGTGAAACAAATTGATAAAATACGTGAAAAATATTGATGATATAAGTCAATATCAGTGTGGGAAACTCCCTGCAAATGCGCAAAAGCTTGATACACCAGCTACAGTGGATGAGATGATGAAGAAATCGATTCCTATTGCAGTAATATTGTGTACCGTTATGTTCTTGACTCTGTTTATTAAAACATTTACAAATAAAGTATTGGTTATTTTTCCACCAGCAGTGTTAGGCGGGGTTTTGATTGGCTTTTTGCTGCTGATTGTTCATGAATGGTTACATGCTATAGCTTATCCAAGTGTAGCAGAGGTATCCATTGGTAAATTGAAAGGCAAAATGGTTTGGGTTGCATTAGCATCTTTTCCGCTAAAAAGAAGTCGATTTATAGTTATGTGCCTATTGCCATTTTTACTTGGAATTGTACCCTGGGTGCTATTTATATTATCAGCGTCACAAAACACAGTGTTCAATGGATTGATGTTTGGAATGGCATGTATGGGGATGGTATCTCCATATCCTGATGTATATAATGTTATTATAGTACTAAAACAAGCACAGGATACTGATAATATCATGTTTTGGGGTGATGACACATATCGTATTTCTTCATGTTGACATATCAAGAAAGTTCCGGTTTATCGGACAGTCATCCATCAACAGGGGATTGCTTGCTTTGGATATTTTGACGTGCAGTTTGACGAAGCGGCTTTTGGCAACACCAATCCGAAAAGGGAATTTCGCCGCCTCCTCTGCAGCGATACGTCTGTTTCCTGACCTCGACAGTTTTATGAAACGCGATTGCATTACATAGAACTCTGTGCTACAATAAAATTATAAATGCAGGAATATGAGGTATGCAGAATGAGTAAACATAAGAAAAATTATTATGGCAGCCTGTGTACGGAGCTGTATGAGCTCCTGCATCAGGAAGCGCCGGAAGACGAATTGGATTTTTATCTTTCCTACGCGGAAAAAGGGAAGAAAATCCTGGAGCCATTATGCGGCAGCGGGCGGTTCCTTGTCCCGTTTTTGCAGCGTGGATTTGATATCAGCGGAATTGACCTGTCCGGAGAAATGCTGAACAAGCTGAAAGAAAAAGCCCCCAACGCCCGTGTTGTTCAGGCAGATGTGACAGAATATTGTCCCGATGAAACGTTTGATTATATCTTCATTTCCTCCAATTCCGTCTCTCTTTTTACCGATATGGATGTGTGCAGGAAAATCTTATGCCAATTGAAGCGCCTTCTGGCGCCGGAGGGGAAGCTTGTTTTTGCAGTAGATACCATAGCGAATCAATGTCCGAATGACAGCGATTACAACATTTCGGTTTCTATCAAAACAGATGCTGGCCTTGACCTCGTTTTAAAAAGCAAAAACACGTATGACGAGGCCAGTCAAACGCAATTTTCACCGGGAATTTATGAATTATACCAAGGCGCAACGCTGCTGCAGCGTGAAGAGATGGATTTTCAGACGCACCTTTATCGGTTCGGGGAGATGGAGCAGTGTTTAGCAGAGCTCGGCTTTCCATCGATCAAAACCTATTCCACTTTTTCTAAAGACATTGCGGTGGATAATCGAGCTGAAATGTTTCTATTTGAATGCAGCATCTAAGCCTGGATGCCCATTTACCAGCACCAGCAGATTTCAGAGGCAGGGGGGATTCCGACATGACAGAAATCAGGTATGTCCAGATGGCTGACCGGGAATTTTGGTACCAGCTTGACCGCCATCTGCCGGAAAGTGAATTTGCAGCCAAGGTCCGTGATAAGCAGGGCTATGTCCTATCGGAGGACCACCACCCCGTCGGGCTGCTGCGTTACCATTTATTCTGGGACAACACGCCCTTTTGCTCCATGCTCTTCATTGACCCGGGATTCCAGGGCAGGGGCTATGGCCGTCAGATGATGGCGCATTGGGAGCAGGAGCTGCGGGCGCAGGGATACCCGGCCGCCCTGACCTCTACCCGGACCGATGAGACGGCGCAGCATTTCTACCGGAAAATCGGGTACCGGGACTGCGGCTGTCTGGTAATGGACGTTCCGGGCGCTGCACAGCCCATGGAGATATTTTTTGTGAAGGCTCTTTAAGAAAGCGCAGACCTCCGGCCGTTGCGGCCGGAGGTCTGTTATTTTTTTGATCCTATTGGGATTTATTCCGCCGCAGCAGCGCCAGGAAATCCGCCTGCCGCGTTAACAGCATGAGCAGGGCGTACAGGGCCATGGCAACAACCCCCATGGCAGCGCATTTCACCACCAGCATCATCTTTCCCTCCAAGCCGCTGAGAAGCAGGCCGGTGGAGCCATACAGCACGCAGCCCATCGCGATGGCAGCCAGCAGGCTTTTCGCCAGCTGCGCGGCGTGGATGGGGCCTGCGCCCCGCAGCAGCAGGAATGCCATGACGACGCCCCCGGCGGTGATGGAGATGGCTGTGGCGGCGGCCAGGCCCGCCCCGCCCCAGCGGGGCCCCAGCAAGCGGTTGAGGATCCAGTTACACACCAGGATACCGCCGTTGACCAGCAGGGGCTCCAGGGTCTTTTCCATGGTGTAGTATGCCTTGCTGAGCAGATCCAGGGTGCAGAAGCCCGCCATGGACAGGGCATAAATGGTGAAGATCGAGCCGGTGGCGGCGGTAGAATCCGCGCCAAAATTGCCGCCCTCGAAGAGGACCTGGACAATGGGCGTCCCAAAGACCGCCAGCACCACGGAGACCGGCAGGATCAACAAAAGCGTACTGCGCAGGACGTTCCAGATATAGCGGAGATAGGTGGCCCGGTCTGTGCTGGCGTACTCCTGACTAAACTTGGGGAAGAGCACGGTACTGATGCTGTAGATCAGCGTGGTGGTCAGGGGGGTAAACAGCTTATCCGCGTAGTAGAACGCGCTGACTGGGCTGCCCGGCAGCTGGGCCGTCATGCCGGAGTCCTGCAAATAGCAGAAAAGGAAGATGGAGGTTGTCAGCACCGTCACAACAGCGGTTTTCAGGAAGGTGCGCACGTAGTCCGCCCGCAGGTCCAGGGCGGGGCGGAGCAGGAACCGCTCCCGCACCGCGTAGGGCGCCGTCATCGCCAGCTGCAGCAGCCACGCCAGGGCCACCGCCGCCACATAGCCGCCCACCCCCAGCCGCCCGGCAAACAGGACCAGGAACAGGATCAGGGCCAGATTGTAGGGGATGGACATGCTGCCCTGGAGGACAAAATGCTCCAGGGACTGGAAGAAGGCTACCAGCAGATAGGTGAGTACGATCACCGGCAGGGTGAGGGCCATGATGCGGATATAGGAGGCCAGCTGGGCCGTCTCCTGGGCGGAGCCCTCCCACAGGGAGCCCACCCAGGGTGTGAAGGTGGCGGCAATCCACCCTGCCGCCGCCAGCACACTCAGCAGGACCGTGATGGTAATCAGGTTGCACGCCGCAGCGCAGCCCTCCCGCCGGTCCCGGCGCAGCCGGGGGGTGAGGATGGGCACGGCGGCGATGCACAGGGCGTAGGCCACGGTGGTAAACAGATAGATGGTGGTGTTATTGGCGGTGGTGTACAGGTCCGCCGCCGCCTGGGTGCCGAAGGCCCGGGCCTGCAGGGACTCCCGGACAATGCCCAGCAGCTTGGCAAACAGTGTGACCAGGGCCACTGTGCTGATGACATTTACTGTCTGGTTGCGTTGATTCCGTTTCACTTTCTTCGCTCCATAATCGCGCGGATCAGCTCTTCGTTCTGATCCAATTTAGAGATCAGCCCCTCCAGGCACTGGGCTGTTGTGGTACAGATTTCCTCCCGCCGCTCCATGGTCTCCCGGAAAGCGGCCTGGAACCCTTCCAGCGTGAAGTCCTCCACCGTAAAGGGGGTGGGCTGCTGGATGGAGGAAAGGAAGGACTCCACCTTCGGGTCGTAGGAGATGCCGACCATGGGCACGCCCATGACGGCGGCGTAGATCAGCGAGTGGAGGCGCACCCCCACCAGCACGTCCATGCACCCGATGATGGAGAGCGTCTCCTCGGACAGGTACTTCTGCCGCAGGCAGCCCACCTGCCCGTCCAGCTTCCCCGCCACAGCCTCGCATACGCTCAGATCTTCGTCGTGGAAGAAGGGGATCAGCACCGACTGCGCGCCGTAAGCCTCCTGGAGCCAGAGCACGCACCGGCCCACCTCCTGGAGAAACGCCTTGTTGGGCTTGCGGGATTTCACCGCCCAGCCTACCGTCAGCCGCCCCGGCTCCCGGGGGCAGCCCTCCCGCGAGAGGATCTCCAGCCCCAGGGCGGTGTCCGCCTTCTTCACGCGGATAACCGGGTCAGCGGTAACGTGGATGAGATGGCCCGGCACGCCGATCTCCAGAAGCAGGTCCCTGCTCTTGGCGTCCCGGACGACAATGCCGTCGGCCCGGCGCAGTGCCGACGCGGTGAGGCGGCGGTTGCGGGGTGCGGTGATGGGGCCGATCCCCTGGCTGTAGATGAAGGTTTGCTTGCGCAGCAGCTGGGCCAGGCGGAGGATGAACAGGTAGTAGAGGATGCTGCGGCCGGAGGTCGCGTCCTGAAGCAGGCTGCCCCCGCCGGAGAGAAGCAGGTCGCAGCGCCAGACGGAGCGGAGGATATCCCACAGGGACATGCGCCGGGCGGCCTTGACGTTGTATTTCGCGCTGGTCTGGGCCGGGTCCTGGGAGAGGACCGTAACGTCCACATTGGGCAGCTTTTCCCGCAGGTTGTCGATGACCGTGCGGAGGATGGACTCGTCACCGATGTTGTTGAAGCCGTAGTAGCCCGATATCAGTATGTTATACATCTCTCTTACTGTTCCGTCTCTTCATATTTTTTTCGGGCCGCGCAGAAGAGCCGGTAGAGCAGCTCAAAGCAGCCAATAAGGACCGCGCCCAGCACAAGGCCCAGCACAACGGAGTAGCCGGTGCGGACAAAGCCGAGGTAAAGTGGTGTGCGGATGTGCATGAAGGTGTTGCATATGCTGGTCAGCCCGATGGTGCCGGCCAAGCCGAACAGGGCCGTCCAGAAGGGCAGGCGGCGCACGGCGCAGTACACCGCCAGCATGATGCTGGGGAAGGCCACCAAAAATTCCTTGGTCCGGGGGCGGGCCAGCAGCAGGTTTTCCAGGTCGTTGCGCAGGACGATCTCCAGGGTGGAGACCTTGACGTCGGTCTCGTGGCCGGTGCGGGCCAGATAGTAGTAGCCCACCAGGGCCACCGCCGCTGCCAGCAGCATCGCCCACACGGGGATGGTCCAGCGCATGGCGGCGCCAATATCCCGGAGCTGGAGGGTGTTGGACCTCCGCTCCTTCTCAAAGAGGCCGTAATAGGACACGTACAGCAGGCAGAAAAAGGCCAAGGGGAGCAGCTGGGCCAGCTTTACGCCCCGGAAGATCCCCAGCTCCAGCATAAAGCTGGTGGAGGACAGGGGGGCGGCGGTCATCATCGCCCCGGCCAGGGAGATCAGCACCGCTACCAGCAGGATCAAGGCGGCCCGTGGGAGGATGCTGCGTATTTTCGCATCCGCCGGGAGCGCCTCGCCGGTCTGCTTGGCGGCCTTCAGGAAGAAGGCGGCGGCCAGACAGGCGAAGACCACCGCGCTGGCGAAGCTGGCTACCAGCCGGAAGGTGTTGGGCATGACGAACCATGCCCCTGTCACGCACACCACGGCGGCCCCCGCCAGCAGCAGGGTCCACTTCCGCTTCATGGGCAGGCAGACGGCGGGCAGCAGCACCCCGCACAACCCCGCCCCCAGCCCCACGGCCAGCAGGACCGGAGCGGAGACCTGGATATCGTCCAATACCGAGGCGCGGCCCTGGGTGATGCCGTGGGCAGCCAAGCGCTGGTTCAAGCTGTCAAACATGTCCCGATAAACGTCGATATCGGTGATATAGGCGTAGTGGTTGTCCGTCTGCTTGATGGGCTTGAAATAGATGATGCGGATGTTGCGCTCCACAATGGCACGGTAGAGGGTGTTCTCGATCTCCTCCGCCCCCGTATAGCCATAGTATGCATAGCGGTACTGGATATAATCCCAGAGGGAGAACACCCGCACGGTGTTGTAGCCTGTGGCCCTGGCGATGTCCTCCACGCCGGACTGCATGATATTCTCCCGCTGGACGTTGGTCTCGATCAGGCCAATGGTGATATCATTCCCCTGGATGTAGTCGAGGGCAAAGCTGCCGTCATCATCGTAGCCGATGACCGCCTCCCCGCCGGCAATGATATAGGAGGGGAGGATGCCGTATTTCTCATAGCCCTCCACCACGGCCTGGGCATAGTGGGTGTCGTTGCGCCCATTATAGCAGAGGGTGCGGGGGATGATCTCCATGCCAAGGGACTGGATGACCTCCACCTTCTCCGGCATCAGGCCCAGGGAGACATACATCAGCTTGGAGGACTTGATCTCGCTGCGCTCGACAAAGCCCTTGTCCAGGGTGGTGAAATAGCGGGTATTCCCGCCGTAGAGGGTGTCGTTGACCGTGCCGTCCAGCAGGAGGAACGCCTCATCGCCCTGGTCGAACAGGGTCACATCCTCACTGTGGAACCGCCGCTCTACCGCGTCCACCACGAATCCGGCAGCCTCCCGCCCCACCACATGGACCAGCACGTCAAAGCGGTCGTACCCCCGGCGCTCCAGCTCACTGATAAAGGCAGCCGGGTAGTTCTCCGCCCAGTCGGAGTCCTGGATCACGGTGTCCATCACCGTGGCGGTGACAGCCAGGGGGGAGTTCTCCATCAGCGTGGACAGGCTCTCCTCCGTCAGCCCCACCCGGGTGATCCCCATGTCCCGGAACTGCTCCAGCCACCAGGCAATGTCCTGGTCGCTCTGCTCTGCCAGCAGCTCCAGCTCGTTGTAATCCAGGACGACGTCGTAGCTCCTGTTCCCTGCCTCTGACTGCCAGCGCCTGGCGATGGCGGTCAGGCTCACCAGGACGGCGGCCGCCACCAGGGCCAGCAGGAGGAAATGTGTCTTGATGTATTGCTTCATGGGTGCTCCTTTCTAGCTGCGCAGGGGGCCTACTCCCCCCTGTTTCTCTGAAACTGTAAATACCCCTCCAGGATCAGCGACGCCGCTACGGCGTCCACCGTCTGTTTCCGCTTTTTCGCGTTTTTCCCGGAGGCCGCTAAAATATTGTGTGCATCAATGGTGGTCCTGCGCTCGTCCCAGAGCCGGACCGGCAGGCCGAAAGCCGCCTCCAGCTCCCCGGCGAAGGACTCCGCCTTCTCCGCCCTGGGGCCCAGGGTGCCGTCCATATTCCTGGGATGGCCCAGCACCAGCTCTGTGACGCCGTACTCCCCGATCAGTTCCCCGATACGCCGGATGACCTCATCCCGCCTGCGGCTGTGGATGGTGCAGGCGTACCCGGCCAGCAGGCCGGTCAGGTCGGACACCGCCACGCCGGTGTGGGCGTCCCCGTAGTCAATCGCCATGATACGCATGGCTGCCCTCCTTGTCAAAAATCGCCGTTTTGCGGCCGCAGCCGCAGGTTCCTCCCATTATACAATATCCAGGCAGGAAAAAAAAGTAGATAATTTGAAAATTTTGTGTTGACCCTGGGGATAAATAGTGGTATAGTATACAATACCTGTGGAAATGGGTTTTCTTTTTGTGCGTTTTTCGTTTCCGCGCAAAGAGGCCGCCCCCTCCAACAGGGAGGCAAATCGGTACAGGCCCTGAGCCTGCATACATGAATAAGGAGGTGCCGTTAGGAATGCGCGTCAAGATCACTTTGAGATGCAGCGAGTGCAAGCAGAGGAACTACAACACGGTCAAGAACAAGAAGAACGACCCTGATCGTCTGGAGATGAAGAAGTACTGCCCTTTCTGCAGGAAGCATACCGTCCACTCTGAGACGAAGTAAGGAAAGGAACATGATTCACCATGGCTGAAGAAAAGAAAGTCAAGAAGGACCGGGGCCGCTGGTTCCGCGAAATGCGAAGCGAACTGAAAAAGGTCGTGTGGCCCACGCCTGAGAAGGTCGCCAGGAACACGGGCACCGTGGTGCTGTACAGCGTGCTGTTCGGCGCGTGCATCTGGGTGCTCGACGGCGTGGCCGCCCTGTTCATCAAGACGCTCCTGTCCATCTTCGCGTAAGAGGGGCGGAGAACATGTCCGATAACGCTAAGTGGTATGTTGTCCACACCTACTCCGGCTATGAGAACGCCGTAAAGACCACAATTGAGAAGTTCGTCACCAACCGCCATCTGGAGGACATGATTGTGGACATCCAGATCCCCCTGGAGACCGTGACCGAGATCAATGAATCCGGCGAGGCCAAGCAGGTGGAGCGGAAGGTGTTCCCCGGCTATGTGCTCATCAAGATGGTCATGACCGACGACACCTGGCATCTGGTGCGCAATGTGCGCGGCGTCACCGGCTTTGTCGGTGAGGCCAGCAACAAGCCCATCCCCCTCAGCGACAGCGAGGTCATCGAGTGGGGCATGGAAAAGCACGAGATTGTAGTCAGCTACAAGGAGGGCGACCAGGTCCGTATCAACGACGGCCCCCTGGAGTCCTTCACCGGGACGGTGGAGGAGATCGACGCGGAGAAGAACAAGGTTACTGTCGTGGTGTCCATGTTCGGCCGCGAGACCCCCGTCGAGATGGAGCTGGACCAGGTAGAGGTCATTTCTTAAAGTTATCCGCGCCCTGCGGGGCGCAAACCGCGAATGCTTTTCCCGCCGCTTTGCGGCGGCGTGGGAGGGGACGCCCCCAGACGGGCCAGGCCCCGCCACCACCACACTATTTCAAGGAGGTGCCTGAATATGGCACAGAAAGTCGTAGGATACGTCAAGCTGCAGATCCCCGCGGGCAAGGCAACGCCCGCTCCCCCCGTCGGCCCCGCCCTGGGCCAGCACGGCGTGAACATCGCCGCCTTCACCAAGGAGTTTAACGAGCGCACCAAGAACGACATGGGCATGATCATCCCTGTCATTATCACCGTGTACTCCGACCGCTCTTTCACCTTCGTGACCAAGACCCCTCCCGCAGCCGTCCTCATCAAGAAGGCCTGCAAGATCGAGTCCGGCTCCGGCGTGCCCAACAAGACCAAGGTGGCCACCATCAGCAAGGCCGACGTGCAGAAGATCGCTGAGACCAAGATGCCCGACCTGAACGCCGCCAGCCTGGAGTCCGCCATGAGCATGATCGCCGGCACTGCGCGCAGCATGGGCGTCGTCGTGGGTGAATAAAGGAGGGCTTGAGAAATGTTTAGAGGAAAGAAATATCAGAACAGCGCCAAGCAGATTGACCGGGCCAACCTCTACGAGTCCAGGGACGCTTTCGAGCTGATCTGCAAGACCGCTTCCGCCAAGTTTGACGAGACCGTGGAGCTCCACGTCAAGCTGGGCGTCGACTCCCGCCATGCGGACCAGCAGGTCCGTGGCGCCATCGTCCTGCCCCACGGCACCGGCAAGACCGCCCGCGTGTTGGTCTTCGCCAAGGGCGACAAGGCCGACGCCGCCCGTGAGGCCGGTGCGGATTATGTTGGCGATATGGACATGGTAGAGAAGATCCAGAAGGAGAACTGGTTTGAGTTCGACGTGGTCGTCGCCAGCCCCGATATGATGGGCACCGTTGGCCGTCTGGGTAAGCTGCTGGGCCCCAAGGGTTTGATGCCCTCCCCCAAGGCCGGTACGGTCACTCCCGACGTGGCCAAGGCCGTGCAGGAGGTCAAGGCTGGTAAGATTGAGTACCGCCTGGACAAGACCAACATCATCCACTGCCCCATCGGCAAGGTCTCCTTCGGCGCTGATAAGCTCAATGACAACTTCAACGCCCTCATGGGTGCTATTGTCAAGGCCAAGCCCGCTGCTGCTAAGGGCCAGTATATCCGCAGCTGCGTGACTGCCTCCACCATGGGCCCCGGCGTGAAGGTCAGCACCGCTCGGCTGGTGTAATTCTATTGCCGCTGTAAAACACGCCAGGCATGTTGCCTGGCGTGTTTTTCGTATGTCAAAAACTTCGTGTGGAATGAGAGTTTTTGATATAGTTACCACAGTTGAAAAGCGGTACAAAGGGCATCATCAAAGGAAGAGACAGCGGGAAGGATTTTTCTCAAAAAGCGCTTCAGCCAAGCCCAG
>JAAWKB010000034.1 GCA_022797115.1 Oscillospiraceae bacterium | reverse complement strand
TCGTCGGCCATCCAGCGGTTGTAGTCCCCGTGGAGCGTCTCGCCCATGAGGACGAAATCCGGCTTGAGGCTGTTGGTAAAGCCGCGCAGCTGCCGCAGGTAATCCGGGCTGAGGCAATAGGCCACGTCCAGCCGCAGCCCGTCAATGTCAAATTCCTCCACCCAGGCGCGGATGGCGTCGAACTGGTGCTGTACCACCGCGGGATTGCTCAGGTTCAGCTTCACCAGCTCATAGTGGCCCTCCCAGGCCTCATACCAGAAGCCGTCGTTAAAAGCGGTGTTGCCGTCAAAGCTCAGGTGGAACCAGTCCTTATAGGGGCTGTCCCATTTCTTTTCCTGCACGTCCCGGAATGCCCAGAAGCCGCGCCCCACATGGTTGAAAACGCCGTCCAGCATCACCCGCAGGCCGGCGGCATGGAGCGCGCTGCAAACCTGCTTGAAATCCTCGTTGGACCCCAGCCGGCAGTCCAGGGTGCGGTAGTCCCGGGTGTCGTAGCCGTGCCGGTCGCTCTCAAAAAGGGGGTTAAAGAGGACCGTGTCCGCGCCCACGGATTGGATATGTTCAATCCAGTCCAGCACCCGCCGGACCCGGGGGACCTGCACCCCGTCGTTATCCCTGGGGGCGCCGCACAGGCCCAGAGGATAGATTTGGTAAATGACCGATTCGTCAAACCACATAATATATTGTCTCCTTCCCGCCGGTTTGCCCGGCGTGGTGTAATGGGTGGTCTCCGCATCCAGTATACAGGAAAACGGGGAGCTTGTCAAAGACGTCCGGTTTTTCCGCCTCCAGCGTGGCATAATCCGCCCCCATTCCCGCATAAGCTGTACCAAACAGCCTGGGAGGGATGCGTATATGAGAAAGGGCAGCCGCATGAAGGTATTTTTGCTGCGCAGGAGATACCTGTTTCTCGGATTGACGCTGCTGCTGGCGGCTGCCATGCTGCTGGCGGCCTGTCTGCCGGAGGTGCTGCTGGGGTAATCGGCCGGCTATGAAGTGAGAGAGGGAGTATTCAAAGCAGTCAGAGGGCCTGCTGTCCGTGAAGACCGGACGGCAGGCCCTTTGGCCTTCCCGATAGCAGGCCGCAACATGCTAGGCCCGGTAGCCGTCCCTCAGAAACGGCCTGTCAATAGCCGTATGGGTCAGCAGCGTATATTTTGAGGGATGCCGGAAGGCGTTGCCATGCACCTCTGTTTCGCGATAGGCGCGGAGCTGCTCCAAATCCAGATCGGCGACATAAATCCCCTCCGCGCCGCCCGCCTGCAAAATACAGGTATCCCGGGAGCCCTCCAGCTCGGGAAGGTAGGCTACCCCATCAAAAACACTGGAGCCGCCATTGCAGTCCGGAACCGTCTGGGGATAATTGCAGGTGGCAATCGCCAGCATGTTTTCAAAGGCCCTGGTACGCAGCTGGGACAGGCGGTTGATTTCCATCGGGCAGGCGTTTGGCACAAGGATCAGCTCTGCGCCCTTCAGCATTAAAATCCTTGCGCTTTCAGGAAACTCCCGATCATAGCAAATCATTGCGCCGACATTGACCCCGCCGCAGGCCGTGTCAAGCGTGGCGGTATAAAAATCCTCGCCGGGCGTCAAATTCCGTTCCACACCAAAGTCGCATGTGTGTACCTTCGCATAGGCAAGCGTTTGCTCCCCGTGCCTGTCAAAAAGGATACAGGAGTTGCGGGGACCCCCCTCGTATTCCTCCAGAAGGGTGATGCAGATTGCCAGGCCCAGCTCCTTGGCGAGCTGTCCGAACGCACGGATAAAGCCGCCGTTGGCTGGGATCGCTTCAGCCCGCCATTCGTCAACAGGCCGGTCATAAATGCGATAGCCGTTGCTCCACATCTCCGGGAACAATACCAGATCGGCGCCGAGCGCGCTTGCCTGCCGGCAGGCGCTGATCCCCTTTTCCAGATTTTCCTGGAGCGTTTCACAGGGCGTAATTTGCAGTAGGGCGATTTTTAGTGTCTTCATCATTCGGTTTCCTCCTGCGCTGCTTCGCTGAAGCAGCAGTATGATACATATTTTTCAATCGCCCCAAGAGGGGAGTGCCTGTGTGGGGCAAAAACGGATACAGGGGCAGATGGGAACGCATTTCCCGCAGCAGATATATTCTGTATTCTACCACATGCGCTTTTTAGAATCAATCGAACTGGAAAAAGTGGCAGGGCCGCCTGCTGGCTGCCCATGCCTCCAGAGGGAAAAATATTTATTTCCTTGTAAACACCCGGGCATCTGTGCTATAATAAACTATTATTATCTCGCGTATGCGTGTGCCCGCGGGCATCCCTGCGGGACTGGGAAGGGAGACGCTGACTGTGCATAAAAAGCTGTCCAGGCTGATCGAGCCGAATTTGCAGCCCTATTTCCTCTGCCTCGCCCTGTTTACCGCTGTTGCGGTCCCCATCCAGCCGCTGCTGGCGGCGGCTGAGGTAGCGGCCCTGGTGCTGCTCTACTTTTACTACCGCAGCCAGAGCGCGCGCCGCCGCCGCAACGTGATGCAGTACATCGAGACGATCACCGGCGGCGTGGATTCCATCAATAAAAACAGCATCCTCAACACCCCCCTGCCGGTGGTGGTGTTCCAGGCGGACAGCGGGGATGTCATCTGGGCCAATGACGGCTTCATCGGGCTGACCGAGGCCAAGGAAAACGTATTTGATATGCGCATTGGGGATCTGGCCCCGGACTTTGATTACCAGTGGGTGCTGGAGGGCGGCCACGACTGGGAGCTGGCAAGCGTCTCTGGCGGTATCTACCGTGTCTACGGCGCGGTTGGCCGCATGGGGGGCCGCGCCGCCAGCCAGGGCCAGGTTGTCACCGCCTATTTTGTGGACGTCACCGAGAGCCAGCATGTCCAGGCCCTCTACGAGGCCAGCCGCCTGGTGGCCGTCATCCTGGTGCTGGACAACTACGAGGAGCTGATGAAGGCGGGGGGCGAGGCGGCCAAGTCCTCTGTCCTGGCCCAGGTTGACGAGCGGCTCAACGCCTGGGTCACAGGCTCGGGCGGGATGCTGCGCAAGTACGACCGGGACCGCTACCTGTTCCTGTGCGACGAGCAGTGCTTCCAGCGGATGGTGGAGGAGAAGTTCTCCATCCTGGAATCCATCCATCAGGTCATAAGCGAGGACGGCGTCACCGCCTCCCTGTCCATCGGCATCGGCAAGGACTGCGACAGCTATGAGGAATCCTTCCAGTGGGCGGAGAAATCCATCGAGATGGCCCTCAGCCGGGGCGGAGATCAGGCGGTGGTGAAGGACAGCCTGGATTTCCAGTTCTACGGCGGCCGCTCGAAATCCACAGAGAAGCGCACCAAGGTCAAGAGCCGGGTCATGGCCAAGGCTCTGGGCGAGCTCATCGGCGACGCGGGCCAGGTCTACGTCATGGGCCATGAATATGCGGATATGGACGCCGTGGGCGCGGCGGCGGGCATCTGCTGCGCCGCCCGGAAACGGGGGAAGAGGGCCCAGATTGTCATTGACATGGAGGGCAACAACGCCCGCCCCCTGGTGCGCAAGCTGGAGGCCATGCCGGAGTATCAGGATGTGTTTATCAGCGGCCCGGACGCTTTCATCCACGCCCAGCCCGGGGCCCTGCTGGTGGTGGTGGACACCAACCGGCCGGACATGGTGGAAAACCGCCAGCTGCTGGACGCCTGCAACCGGGTGGCGGTCATCGACCACCACCGCCGGGCGGCCACCTACATCGAAAATGCGGCGCTGAACTTCCATGAGCCCTATGCCTCATCCGCCTCCGAGCTGGTGACGGAGCTGCTGCAATATCTGGTGGAGCCCAGCGACCTGCTGCGGGGCGAGGCGGAGGCCCTGCTGGCGGGCATCGTGCTGGATACCAAGAATTTCAACATGCGGGCCGGGAGCCGCACCTTTGAGGCGGCGGCTTTCCTGCGCCGGGCGGGCGCGGACCCGGCGGAGGTCCGCCGCTACTTCCAGAGCGACCTGCCCAGCATGATCCAGCGGTATGACATCATCCGCTGCGCCAAGATGGTCCACGGGGATATCGCCGTGGCGGTGGCGGAGAAGGAGGTCTCCCGGGTGACAGCGGCCAAGGCGGCGGACGACCTGCTCACCCTCCAGGGCATCCAGGCGTCCATTGTGCTCTACCGCCAGGGGGATGGCGTGTCCCTGTCCGCCCGTTCCCTGGGGGAGATCAACGTACAGGTCATCCTGGAGAGCCTGGGCGGCGGCGGAAACGCCACCTCCGCAGGCGGCCATGTGCCGGATACCGACCTGCTCACCGTCCGCCAGCGGCTCACCATGGCCATTGACGCATACTACGCGCCATGATAGAATAAAAGGCCGCATGGCCGGAGGGAAAAGCCTGTGGATTTGGAAAAGACACGTATCGTCCCCCGGCTGCAGGCGCGTGAGGAGGCCCTGTCCCATTGGCGGTATGAGGGGGAATATTCTTTCTACAACCCAGCGAAGCCCTTCCGTGCGGAGCATCCCGGCCAGCCGTTTCCGCCTGTCGGTGGCCGCGTTTAACCAGCGGGCCATAAGAGCCTATCAAAAGGCGGGATTTTCCATAGAACGTGAAGTGACCCATCGGGTTTTTCACAATACATTTTATATCACTACCGGCACATCTGCCGGTGGATAAGGACAATTCAGGAGGATAACACCATGAAAGTGATTTTACAGCAGGACGTGCGGGGCCAGGGCAAAAAGGGCCAGCTCATCGAGGTGGCGGAGGGCTACGCCCGCAACTTCCTGCTCCCGCGCAAGCTGGCGGTCCCCGCCACGGCGGACGCCGTGAATACCATGAAGCTGAAGGAGAAGGCCAAGAAGGCGGAGGACGCCCGTCTGAAGGCGGAGGCCGAGGCGGCGGCGGAGAAGCTCAAGAGCGCCCAGGTCAAGGTCAGCGCCCGGGCTGGGGCCAACGGCAAGCTCTTTGGGGCCGTCACCAGCAAGGAGGTCTCCGACGCGCTGCTGGCCCAGCACGGCATTGAGCTTGCCAAGCAGAAGATTGTGATGGATGAGCCCATCAAGGCCTTCGGCACCTACGAGCTGAAGGCAAAATTGGGCTATGAGGTCACTGGGACCATCTATGTCCTGGTGGTGGAGGAGAAGTAAGACCCCCAGAGAAGGAGGAGGACCCCTTGCCATTAGAAGAAGAGCTTCTCTCCCGGCAGATGCCCCACAGCCTGGAGGCGGAGCAGGCGGCGCTGGGCGCCATGCTCATTGACGCCGACTGCATCAAGGATGTGATGGATAAGCTCCAGCCCGAGGATTTCTATATCAAGCAGAACCGGGAGATTTTTGAGACCATTTATACCATGTTCAGCTTCTGCCGGGCCATTGACGGCGTGACCGTGGCTGAGGAGATGCAGAAAAACGGCACCTTCGACAGCCAGACTACCCGCAGCTACCTCGTGCAGCTGATGGAGATCACCCCCACCAGCGCCAACGTGATGGAGTACGTGGCGATCATCCGGGACAAATCCCTGCTGCGGGGCCTGGCCCGGGCGGCCGGGGAGATCACCGGCATGGTCCAGGAGGGGCTGGGGGAGGCCAACGCCATCCTGGAGGCGGCGGAGCAGAAGGTCTACGCCGTCCGCCGGGGCCGCAGCGCCCAGGAGCTGGTGCCGGTGGCGCAGCTCATCAAGCCCTTTTTGGACCAGCTCAACGAGCTGGCCTCCGGCAAGAGCGGCCTGCCGGGCCTGCCCAGCGGCTTTTCCGCCGTGGACGCGAAGATCCACGGCCTCAACCGCTCCGACCTCATCCTGCTGGCCGCCCGCCCCGGCGTGGGCAAGAGCTCCTTTGCGCTGAACATGGCGCTGAATGTGGCCAAGCAGAGCGGCAAGACGGTGGCCGTCTTTTCATTGGAAATGTCCAAGGAACAGCTGCTGGTGCGCATGATGGCCTCGGAGGCGCTGGTGGATCTGACCAAGCTGATGACCGGGCGGCTGAGCGCCTCAGACTGGGGCAAGCTGACCCAGGCGGCCCGCACCATGCGCCAGGCGGACGTCCGCATTGACGACAACCCCATGCTGACTGCCGCGGATATGAACGCCAAGTGCCGCCGTCTGGAGAACCTGGGCCTGGTGGTGATCGACTACCTACAGCTGATGAGCTCCTCCGGCGGCAAGGGCTACGCCGGCGAGAACCGCCAGCAGGCGGTCAGCGATATCTCCCGTATGCTGAAGATCATGGCAAAGGAGCTGAACGTGCCGGTCATCTGTCTCAGCCAGCTCAGCCGCGCCAACGAGAAGCGGGAGGACAAGCGTCCCATGCTCTCCGACCTGCGCGACTCCGGCGCAATTGAGCAGGACGCGGATATCGTCATGTTCCTCTATCGGGAGGACTACTATAAGGAGGACACGGAGAGCAAGAACATTGCCGAGTGCATCGTGGCCAAAAACCGCCACGGCGAGACGGGGAAGGTGCCCCTGCGCTGGTCGCCGGAGTACACCACCTTCAGCACCATCGAGATGCGCTTTGACGAGGACTGACGCTCCGGCTATGGAACAGGTAAAAGCATTTTGTGAACAGTGGGGGATGCTCCCGCGGGGCGGCCTGGTGCTGTGCGCCGTGTCTGGCGGGCGGGACTCCATGGTTCTGCTCCACCTGCTGTGCGCACTGGCAAGGGAGGGTGGATTCCAGATTGCCGCCGCCCACTTCAACCACCAGCTGCGCCCCACGGCGGGGCGGGACGAGGCGTTTGTCCGGGACTGGTGCGCGGGGCGGGGCATCCCCTTCCGCGCCGGGAGCGGCGATGTGGCCGCATATGCCCGTGAGACAGGCGCGTCCCTGGAGGACGCGGCACGGCAGCTCCGCTACCGGTTTCTGGATGAGAGCGCGGACGCGCTGCGGGCGGTACGCATCGCCACTGCCCACCACCGGGAGGACAACGCCGAGACCGTGCTGCTGCACCTGCTGCGGGGCAGCGGCCTGGGGGGCCTGGGAGGCATCCCGCCGGTGCGGGGCCGGATTGTGCGGCCCCTGCTGGAGACCAGCCGGGCGGAGATCGACGCCTATGCGGCTGCCCATCAGATCAGTTTTGTGGAGGATGAGACCAACCGGGAGGCTGTCTGCACCCGCAACCGGCTGCGGCTGGAGATCCTCCCCCTGCTGGAGAAGCTGTCCCCCGGCTGCGCCGGGCGGATGGCCGGTACGGCGGCCCTGCTGCGGGAGGAGGAGGCCCACCTCCAGCGGGAGGCGGACGCGCTCCTGCCCCCAGAGGCGGACAGCGTGCTCCCCGTGCCCCTGCTCAACCGGCAGGACGGCGCGATGCGCCGCCGCCTGGTGCGGACCGCGGGCCTGCGGCTGGGCGTGAGCCTCAGCCGGGAGCAGGTGGCCGCAATCCTGGCCCTGGGCAGCGGCGGGCATCTGGATCTGCCCGGCGGGCTATGTGCCAGCCGGAACCCCCATCAGCTGGTCCTGCGCCGGCAGGAGCCGCTGCCGCCGCCTTTGCCGCTGCACCTGGGGGAGCAGGACTGGGGGCCGTGGCAGGTGCTGGTCCGGCGCAGCCCGGAGCCTCCCGCAGAGGGGACGGACACCGTGGCCCTCATCCCGCAGGCAGGGCCGCTGTCCATCGCCGCCTGGGACGGCACGGGCCGTCTGGCGGTGGAGAACGGCAGCCGCACCATCAAGCGTCTGTTTGCTGACCGGGGTATCCCGGTAGAGCGGCGGGCGGAACACCCGGCCTTATTTCTGGACGGTATCCCCGCAGCGGTATTCGGTGTAGCCACGGACTGGAATCTGCGGCCGCAGGCCGGGGAGCCCTGCCTGGTGGTCTCGCTGGCCCGGCGGCAGAAAGGAAGTGCGTGCCCATAAAAGCATTGAAAAAGGTCCTCCCCTGGCTGGGGATCGCCCTGCTGGCAGCCCTCTTGTGGGTCTGGAGCCAGAACCCCTTCGGCACGTCCCTGGCGGATCTGGAGGCGGATGCCCGGCAGAGCCAGCAGGTGCCGGAGGGCTGGGCCTCTGCCAGCGGCACAGGGGATCATCTGGCGGCTATGCTCTTCTACCCGGAGGGTGGGGAGCGGCATATCTTCTCTGTGTATGCGAAAAATTCCGGCCTTTCCTTCGGCTGCTTCTTCCGGGCCGGCGGTTCCGTGGGAATCATTGACGACCACATCGCCCTCTTTCAGGAGGACGGCGAGCAGGCATACCTCTCCATGAACGCATCCGGCGTCTGCCGGGCGGTTACGGCCCAGGGGGAGACCATCCCCATCGACAGCGGCAAGCCCTTCGTACTGGTTCTCCCGGGCACAGAGGCGGTCCTGTTTTACGATGCCGCCGGGGCAGCCGTTGACTGTTATCCCATTTGAGAAAAAGTTTCTTTTGATACTTTTCTTTTCAAAGAAAAGTATGGATACCGCCCCATCTGAACATATTTTGAAAAGGAGAAACCGGCATGGGCATGATGGATCAGGATATTTTGAAGGTGCTGTACACCGAAAAGCAGATCGCGGCACGCATTGAGGCCATGGGTATGGAGATGTATGAGGCACTCAAGGGCAAGGACCCGCTGTTTGTCAGCGTGCTGCGGGGGGCTTTCGTCTTCATGGCGGATATCGTCCGGGCCTGCCAGGTGAAATGCGACGTGGAGTTCATCGCGGTGTCCTCCTACGGCAACGCCACCACCTCCTCCGGCGCGGTCCAGATCACCCACGATATCCAGCAGGATATTACCGGCCGCCATCTGGTGGTCATCGAGGATATTCTGGACTCCGGCAATACCCTGCACTTCCTCAAGCAGTATTTCATCACCAAGGGCGCCGCGTCAGTGTCCATCTGCACCCTGCTGGACAAGCCCAGCCGCCGGACCAAGGCGATTACGGCGGACTATGTCGGCTTCGCCGTCCCGGACGAGTTTGTGGTGGGGTATGGGCTGGACTACTGCCAGAAGTACCGGAACCTGCCCTATATCGGTGTGCTGAAGCCGGAGATTTATACGGAAAAGTAACTGTCCCCGCAGTGGGGACATAAAGGAGTGAAGCTATTTGTCCAATCAGAGCAAGCGCCCTGGGATCGGATTGTATTTTGTGGCAATCCTGCTCCTGCTGGGCGCCTACTACCTCTTCTACGGCGCCGTGCGGACGCCCTCCGTCACCTATGCCCAGGTCAGGGAGCTCTTTCAGAGCGAGCAGGTGCAGACCTTCAGCATCAGGGATGGCGACAGCCTCTATCTGAGCCTCCGGGACGGCAGTGTCGTCTATAATGAGCTGGGCAGCACCGCGCTCTTCTGGCGGGACCTGGGGGAGCTGATCCAGGACCAGAAGGAGCGGAAGGTCCTGGCGGACTACGACTATGCCCCCGTGTATACGCCGCCCTGGTGGAGCAGCATCCTGCTGTATGTGCTGATGATCGGCGGCCTGTTCCTGGCCTGGCAGTTTATGATGGCCCGGGCCCAGGGGGGCGGGGGCGGCGTAGACCAGGGCCGCCGCTTCGGCAAGGCCCGCATCCGCTTCGGCTCCGACAGCAAGGATAAGGTCAGCTTCACCGATGTGGCGGGGGCCGACGAGGAAAAGGATGAGCTGCGGGAAATTGTCAGTTTCCTCCAGGAGCCGAAGAAATATCTGGACCTGGGAGCCCGGATTCCCAAGGGCGTGCTGCTGGTGGGCCCTCCGGGCACCGGCAAGACCCTGCTGGCCAAGGCCGTGGCAGGGGAGGCGGGCGTGCAGTTCCTCTCCATCTCCGGCTCGGACTTTGTGGAGCTGTATGTGGGCGTGGGAGCCAGCCGCGTCCGCGACCTCTTCGACGAGGCCAAGAAGGTGGCCCCGTCGGTGGTGTTCATTGATGAGATCGATGCCGTGGGCCGACAGAGAGGCGCGGGCCTGGGCGGCGGTCACGACGAGCGGGAGCAGACCCTGAACCAGCTGCTGGTGGAGATGGACGGCTTCTCCAGTAACGAGGGCGTGGTGGTCCTGGCGGCCACCAACCGGGCGGATATCCTGGACCCCGCCCTCCTGCGCCCCGGCCGGTT
The DNA here is from genome assembly GCA_022797115.1 of Oscillospiraceae bacterium. Lineage (GTDB taxonomy): Bacteria > Bacillota > Clostridia > Oscillospirales > Oscillospiraceae > Pelethomonas. The sequence goes on along the minus strand of JAAWKB010000034.1, from coordinate 12,037 downwards.
TGACCGGCAAGTGTTCGTGGGCCGGCCGGACAGCAAGGGCCGGGCGGAGATCTTGGCCGTCCACGCCCGGAACAAGCCCTTGGCGGAGGATGTGGACTTGAAGGTGCTGGCCCAGTCTACCTCCGGCTTCACCGGGGCGGACCTGGAGAACGTCATCAACGAGGGCGCGCTGCTGGCCGCCCGCCGGGATCAGCGGATGATCACCATGGACGTGCTCCAGGAGGCCGTCATCAAGGTGATTGCCGGCCCGGAGAAAAAGAGCCGGGTCGTCCCCCAGCACGAGCGCAGGCTCACCGCCTACCACGAGGCAGGCCATGCGGTGATGCACCACTGCCTGGGGAGCGTGGACCCTGTCCATCAGGTGACGATTGTCCCCCGGGGACAGGCTGGCGGCATGACCATCTCCCTGCCCGGCGAGGACCGGGGCTACTACTCCAAACGCTACATGGAGGAGGAGATCGCCGCCCTGCTGGGTGGCCGGGTGGCGGAGTCCCTGTTTTTAGACGATATCTCCACCGGGGCCTCCAACGACATCCAGCGCGCCTCCGCCATGGCCCGGAAGATGGTGACCTCCTACGGGATGAGCGAGCGGCTGGGGGCGGTCAGCTTCGACTCCGGCCACGACGAGGTCTTCATCGGCCGCAGCATGGCCCAGGCAAAAGCCTATTCCGAGGAGGTAGCCGCCCAGATTGACGGGGAGGTCAAGGCGATCATCGACGCCGGGTACCGCTGCTGTCAGGAAATCCTGGAGGCCAACCGGGAGAAAATGGAGGCTGTGGCCTCCTATCTGCTGGAACACGAGACCATGTCCGGCGAGGACTTCGCCGGGGTCATGGGTTTCCCCAAGGTAAAGCTGGCTGAATAAGGCTGCGATCAGGCGGAACAGGGCTCCCTGTTCCGCCTGATGTTTTGCGGGCAAACGGTGCTGCCGGGAAACAGGCCGGCTGTTTGCCTGTCCTGCCAAATTTGGAAAATCGTTCAAATGCCTCTTGACTTTGCGGTTATAATATGCTAACTTATAAAGCGAAGTTAGTAATTGCTAACTATATGATTTACTGTGGAGTGGGAGGGATGTATCATGCCCTTGACGATGGCGCAGCCAGGCGAGAGCAGTCTCATCAAGAAGGTGGGGGGACGGCCGGAGACCCGGAAATTTTTGGAAAGCATGGGGTTTGTGGCTGGAGGACGGGTATCCGTCATCACCAAGACCGGGGGAAATGTGATTGTTGAGATCAAGGGGGCCCGGGTGGCGGTCAACAGCGGCATGGCCGCAAAAATTATGATTTGAGCCGGGGAAAGGTCCGGCGCAATTGCAGAAAGGAGAAGTGGTAGGATGCAGACCCTGAAAGCGGCAAAGGTGGGTTCCACCGTCCAAGTGGTGCGGCTCCACGGGGAGGGCGCGGTCAAACGGCGGATCATGGATATGGGCATCACCAAGGGGGTGCCGCTCTATGTCCGCAAGGTGGCTCCCCTGGGCGACCCGGTGGAGATCACGGTGCGGGGCTATGAGCTCAGCCTGCGCAAGGCGGATGCTGAGATGATCGAAGTGCTGTGAGGCGGCCTGCTCTGGGCATCTGTGGGATGCCCACATTTTTGGGCAGATGGTTAGTATAAACTAATTATTTTCCGATGGAAGGAGATATGCGTATGCGCACAAGAATTGCCCTTGCCGGGAACCCGAACACCGGCAAGACCACCCTGTTCAACGCCCTGACGGGGGCCAGCCAGTATGTGGGCAACTGGCCCGGTGTAACGGTGGAAAAGAAGGAGGGCACGCTGAAGGGCCACAGGGATGTGACGGTTACAGACCTGCCCGGCATCTACTCCCTCTCCCCCTACACACTCGAGGAGGTGGTGGCCCGGGACTACCTGATCCAGGAGCGGCCGGACGTGGTTTTGAACATCATCGACGGTACGAATCTGGAGCGCAACCTCTATCTGACCACACAGCTGCTGGAGCTGGGAATTCCGGTGGTGGCGGCAGTGAACATGATGGATGTTGTCAGGCGGAACGGCGACCGCCTGGACACGGAGAAGCTGCGCCAGGCCCTGGGCTGTGAGGTGGTGGAGATCTCCGCCATCAAGGGCGAGGGCATTGGGGCTGCGGCGGAGCGGGCTTTGTCCGCTGCCGGGAGACAGGCAGCGGCACCCATCCACCGGTTCAGCGGCGCGGTGGAGCACGCCTTGACACAGATCGGGGGCCTGGCGTGCCTGCCCGAAGCCCAGCAGCGGTGGTACGCCATCAAGCTCTTTGAACGGGACGAGAAGGTCATCGAGCAGCTGAAGCTGCCTCCCGACCTCATCAGCCGTATAGAAGCTGATATCCAGTCCTGTGAGGAGGATTTGGATGACGATGCGGAGAGCATCATCACCGCCGGGCGCTATGATTGGATCAGCTCCATCATGGGCAGCTGCTTCACGCGCAAACACCAGGGCCGCCTGAGCGTCTCCGACCGGATTGACCAGGTTGTTACCAACCGCATTCTCGCGCTGCCCATCTTCATTGCCGCTATGGGATTGGTATACGCGCTCTCTATGGGCAGCTGGCCGGTCTCCATCGGCACCATGGCCACGGACTGGGCCAACGATGTACTCTTCGGGACGTGGGTGCCGGGACTGTTTGACGCTGTCCTCACTGGCGTAGGCGTTGCGGAGGGGAGCTGGCTCTACAGCCTCATTTTGGATGGCATTGTGGCCGGTGTGGGCGCGGTGCTGGGGTTTGTACCGCAGATGCTGGTATTGTTCCTCCTGCTGTGCGTCCTGGAGGATATCGGGTACATGGCCCGGATTGCCTTCATCATGGACCGGGTTTTCCGCCGGTTCGGCCTGAGCGGCAAGAGCTTCATCCCCATGCTGGTGGCTACCGGCTGCGGTGTGCCCGGCATCATGGCCTCCCGGACCATCGAGCAGGAGCGCGACCGGAGGATGACCATCATGACCACCGGCTTCATGCCCTGCGGCGCGAAAATGCCGATTGTGGGGCTGTTTGCCGGGGCCCTGTTCGGCGGCAGCTGGCTGGTTGCCACCTCCGCCTACTTCATCGGCGTGGCGGCCGTAGTTCTCTCCGGCATTATGCTCAAAAAATTCCGGATATTCGCCGGGGAGCCTGCGCCCTTTGTCATGGAGCTGCCCGCCTACCACGCCCCCCATCCGGGCAACGTGCTGCGGGGCGCCTGGGAGCGGGGCTGGAGCTTTATCAAACGGGCCGGGACCGTCATCCTGCTCAGCTCCATTGTGCTGTGGTTCCTCCAGGGGTATGGACTGGTGGACGGCGTTTTCCAGGCCGTGGAGGACAACAATGACTCCCTGCTCGCCTCCATCGGCAGTGCAGCGGCCTGGATCTTCTATCCCCTGGGCTGGAAGGGGGATATGGCCTGGAAGGCCACAGTTGCCAGTGTCACTGGCCTGATTGCCAAGGAGAATGTAGTGGACACCTTCGGCGTGCTGTACCACTATGCCGGGGATGTGGAGCTGATCGAGGACAGCAGCCCCCTATGGGCGCTGGTGACTGCTGATTTCACTGCAATGACCGCCTACAGCTTCATGATCTTCAATCTGCTATGCGCCCCATGCTTTGCCGCCATGGGGGCCATCAAGCGGGAGATGAACAGCGTCAGGTGGACCGCCGGGGCGATTGGCTACATGTGCGCCTTCGCCTATATTGCCGCGATGATTGTCTACCAGCTTGGCGGGCTCCTGACCGGCGAGGCCCCCTTCAGCGTGTTCACGGTCCTTGCCTCTGCCCTGCTGGCAGGGCTGCTGTTCCTCCTTTTCCGCCCCGACCAGAAGTCCCGGGGCCCGGTGCGCCTGGCCGGCCGCTCTGCGGCGAGGGCATAGGTCCGGTTTCATATCAGTGTGAGGTGAATGCTATGTTAGCTTATATCGCGTCCCACATGGGATATATCGTTGTGACGCTTGCCCTTGTCCTGGGGGTCGCCGCCATCATTATGGGGCTGGTGCGGGACAGGAAATCCGGCAAGGGCGGCTGCGGATGTGGCTGCAAGGGCTGTGCCAATGCGCCCTACTGCCATCCCGCCTCCCGCACCGGCAGGAGCTGATTCCCGCTTGCGCCAGACCGTGCCTCCGCGCAGGCGGGAGGGTACAATACAAAGAAAACTGTGCAGAAGAATTGACAGGTAAACTTGGCTATGCTATCCTGAATCATATCAGATATACTTGTCATAAAGGAGGCGGCAGCATGGACCGGGAAGATATTCTGGCGCGGAGCCGGAAGGAGAACAAGGAGCGGGACCTGTTTGAGAAGGAGGTCCTGCGGGAGAGCAGCAAGGCCGGTGCGGTGGCATCCGTGCTCCTGGCATTTGTACTGCTCACGATCCGGGTGATCCTTGGCTGCGGGATTGATTACGGGCTCTGGGCGGTGTGTATGGCGACGCTGGCGGCGACATTTACGGTAAAGGCCCGCCGTCTGCACCGCAGGCATGAGATGCTGATAGCGGCAGGGTATACCATCCTTACGCTGGCCATGACAGCGGCCTATCTCAGCCAGATCATTGCCAGCGCAACGCGGTCGTAGGGCAAGGCGGCGAATATGGGCAGGTGAGCGATGGATGGGCAGCTGACGTTAAAAAACAACCTGAAGGCCGTCCGCGCAGAGCACGGTCTCTCCCAGGCTGACCTGGCGAAGCTGGTGGGGGTGTCCCGGAACACCATCAGCTCCATTGAGACAGGGCAGTTCAGCCCCACCGCCAAGCTGGCGCTGGTGCTGTGCATCGCGCTGGACAAGAAGTTTGAGGAGCTGTTCTACTTCTGACAGGCAGGGCAAAAGGAGCGGCAGGCTGTCAGCCTGCCGCTCCTTGCTGCTATGATGCTACATTCCCCAGACAATGCCCACCACGGCAGAGGCGAGGATAAAGAGGATGGGGTGCAGGCCCTTGGTCTGCTTGACCTTGTTGGTCAGCACCCACAGCACGATGGCCAGCAGCCAGCCCTTCCAGTTGAACAGGGACAGGCCAAAGCCCAGCTCCAGATTCTCCAGATAAAACAGGTTCGCCATTACCACCGATATGCCCGCCGCCGCGATCAGGCCCGTGGAGGCCGGGCGCAGGCCGTAGAAGGCGTTTTCTACCAGCCGGTTTTCCCGGAAGCTCTTGAGGAACGAGGCGATGATCAGGATCACAATGATGGACGGCGTTACCAGCCCGACCGTGGCAACCACCGCGCCCAGGATGGCGAAGGGCAGGCCGCCTATGTTCCCGCCGGTCACGTAGCCCACATAGGTTGCCATATTCACGCCAATCGGGCCGGGGGTGGACTCGCCCACGGCGATCATATTGGCCACATCGTTGCGGGTAAACCAGCCGGTAGCGTCGGCCATATTATAAAGGAAGGGGATGGTTGCCATGCCGCCGCCCACAGCGAACAGGCCGGTTTTGAAAAACTCATAGAACAGGCGTAAATACAGCATCATTTCCCTACCCCCACATTCTTCAGCACAATCCCCGCCACCGCGGCCAGCAGGACAAAGATCACCGGGCTAAGCGGCGTAAAGTAGCTGCCCAAGGTGACGGCCAGGAAGATCACCGCCGTCGGCACGTCCAGCACCGCCTTTTTCAGCAGCTTGATCACCGCATTCAGGATCAGGATACACACGCACACCCGGATACCGCCGAAGGCGTGCTGCACCCAGGCCAGGTGGGAGAAGACCGTAATCACCCCTGCCAGCAGGGAGATAATCACCAGGGAGGGGAACACCACGCCCAGGGTGGACAGGATGCCCCCCAGGGTCCCGCGCTGCTTCTGCCCGATGAAGGTGGCGGTGTTGACCGCGATGATGCCGGGGGTACACTGGCCGATGGCAAAATAGTCCATCAGCTCTTCCTCCGTGGCCCAGCCCTTGCTGTCCACCACCTCCCGCTGGAGGATGGGCAGCATGGCGTAGCCGCCGCCGAAGGTCATGACGCCCACCTTGGCAAAGGTGACGAAAAGATCTACCAAGTTGCTCATAGCTTGCTCCTTTTTTCCTCTGATTGATCAAATTGTCCGCTTTTACCAGGGGAGGGCCTGGCTGTAGGGCTGGCCGAACGCCCCGTCAAAGCAGTAGGCCAGCGCCCCCTGGCTCCAGACCAGGGACCACTGGGTGGGCTGTTCCCCGCCCGCCTGGGCGGTCCGCTCCAGGGCGTTCCAGACATCGCTGTCTGTCAGCACGCCGCCGCGCTCCTCGTAAAAGGCGCACAGCGTCTGGTAACGCTCCCGAGAATTCACGCCGCCTGCGGCGGGATCGCCGTTGGACAGGTTGAAGTTGGTGACAACCTGGGTGGGGATGGCCACACAGCCCTCCGGGGTGAACTCCACCGCTACCGACGCCCCCGACGCATCGGAGACCGCCAGATGGTGGCTGATGCCGCCGGAGGCGTGGATGTCGTACTGCTCCAGCAGCGCCAGCGCCTCATCCACCGTGGCCGCCCGGTTCAGCAGCAGGCGGATGGCGGTGGTGATGGTCAGATCCGGCTTTCCTGTGGCGGGGACGGGCATACCGCCCTCATTGACCTCCAGATCTGCTACGCAGAGCCCCGCCTCGTTCACCCCGTCCAGCGGGACATACAGCGCGGCAATCGCCAGCAGCCTGTTGGCAAAGCCCTCCGGCAGGGCTCCCGCCTGCCCGGCCACGTTCTGGAAGTCGCAGGTGGATACGGACGCATAGCCATCCTCCGGCACATGCCGGAGGATCACCGGGACAGACTCCGTCCAGTCGAAGTTCCGGCCCCAGACGTGGGAGCCGTCCGGCCCTGCGGCGGAGATGACGCTGCACCCGTGTCCGCCCTCCGTCACCGGCACGGCGTAAAGCCCCCGGGAAATCAGGCTGGTCAGGTACACGGCCACCTCGCTGTCGGAACGCGCACCGCCCTGGCGCAGGAAGGCTTCAAAGCCGTAGTCCCCCACAATCTCCATCGTGTAGGCGGGCCGGGCCGTATCCAGCCGCCGGATGGTGTCCATGATGCCCAGCTCCCGGCGGAATAGAATCCGCGCCGCCAGCAGGAGCAGCACCGCCACAGCTGCCAGCGCCAGCAGGGCCGCCAACAGGAGCCGTTTGATCCGGGAACGCCCCCGGTAGGCGTGATAGGTGTGTACAGGTTTTTTCATCCGCTTCACTCCGCATATCCGTACAGCCCCCGGACTGAGACCTCGCCCGTGCGCACGGTGGTCTCCCTTCCGTCTGGCAGACGGACAACCAGTCCGAATTCGCCGTCAATATCCAGGGCGTCGGCCTCCGTCTGCCGCTCCGCCCACAGCAGCCGCACCCGGCGGCCCAGGGTCACGCAGTCCCGGCGGTAAGCATCCACCCACTCGCGGATGTCGCCGCCCAAGCTCTCCGACAGCCTGTAAAATTCCTCAACCATGGCCGCGGCCAGGGCGGGCCGGGACACCGCATACCCCTCCTGGACCAGGGAGGTGGCCATCTCCGCCACCTGGGGGCCGAAATCCTCTGCCGTATGGCTGGCATTGACCCCGGCCCCGATCACCAGGGACTGGGTCATCTGTGTCTCCCCCTCCAGCGCCAGCTCGGTCAGGATGCCGCATAGCTTCCGGCCGTTGAGGACCAGGTCATTGGTCCATTTGATCTTGGGCCGGACGCCGGCAGCCCGCTCTACGGCGCGGCACACCGCTACGGCGGCCATACCGGTCACGCCCATCAGCTCCCCCGGCGGCAGCTGGGGCCGCAGCAGTACGGACAGGTACACCCCCTTGCCCGGCGGAGACTGGAAGGAGCGGGTCATGCGCCCCCGTCCGGCGCTCTGGCAGTTGGCCACGGCCACCGTGCCATGGGGCGCGCCTGCCAGGGCCTCCCGCTTCAGATAGGAGTTGGTGGAGTCGATCTCATCCAGACAGCGCAGGTCCGGGCAGGAAACCGTCAGATGCCGCCGGATCTCCCGCTCCACCAGGGCGTCCGGCGCGGCGGTCAGGCGATAGCCGGACCCGGTGCGGGCTTCTATGGTGTAACCGTCCCGGCGCAGGCTGTCAATGGCCTTCCACACGGCCGCCCGGCTGACCCCCAGCCGGCGGCTGATCTCCTCGCCGGAAAAATATGCCTCCGGCTGCTCCCGCAGCAGCGCGTAGACCTGCTCCTTGCTCATGCCGTTCCCTCCCCTGTCATTCTTCCAGGCGATAGTATAGCATCCCCCGGGCGGTTTGTAAAGTTTGGAAAAGCGTGTCTTGGGAGCATGAGGACCTGTATTCACGGCCTTACATGCCGCCCAGACGGGGCTTTTCCGCCGGCTCTGCATGAAATCCTCCTGTAATCCATAAAAGGCCGCTGCGGAAACCTGTCCTGGCCAGCCGCCATCTGCGGGGATACATACAAAATTTAAAAATTATTTCAGTTAATACAAGAACGGATGTTGCATTCCTGGAGATTCTGTGGTATACTATCCCCAAAGAATGGCGGGGCACGTTACAGACTGCGCCCTTCAACAAAAGACGGCTGCCAACGCGGGGAGCTGCTGGTACACAATTGGGAGGATTGATCATGCCAAAAAAGACGCAGATGACAGACCGGATTTATGAGTATTTGCAGACAGTGATCCCGCAGCAGGGGTACGCCCCCTCGGTGCGGGAGATCTGCGAGGCTGTGGGGCTGAAGTCGCCCTCTACGGTCCACTTTCACCTGAAGCGGCTTCAGGAGAAGGGCCTGATCGAGAAGGGGGACTTCAAGGGCAGGGCCATCGTCCTCACGGCTGCGCAGCAGGCGAAGAAAAACAACCGCATCCCCATCCTGGGCAACGTGGCGGCGGGTACGCCGATCCTGGCCCAGGAGTGCATTGACGACTATCTGACCTTTGATTGCGGCGGGCAGGAGGATGAGTTCTTTGCCCTGCGGGTCCGGGGGGAGTCTATGCTCAACGCCGGCATCCTGCCCGATGACCTGGTGGTGGTACACCGCCAGCAGGCCGCCTCCAACGGGGAAATTGTGGTTGCCCTTCTGGGGGAGGAGGCCACGGTTAAACGGCTCTCCCGCCGCAATGGCAGCATCTGGCTCATGCCGGAAAACGACGCCTATCAGCCGATTGATGGGCGCGGCGCCCAGGTGCTGGGCAAGGTCACGGCGGTGGTGCGGCAGTACATCTGACGGGCTGGCTGCGGCTATGCAGACATATAAGGACGGGGAGGCTCCACAGCCTCCCCGTCCTTTGGCTTGTCAGTGCCGCTCCCGTTTCCTGGCCAGAGCCAGGCAGGCCAGCACCAGGTTCTCCACCGCCATCCCGGCAGTGACGACAACTAACGCGGCCAAGACGATCATCGAGACAATGCGCGCTTTTTTCAGCATAGCGTAATCCCTCCTTCCAAGCGCCCCGCAGCCGGCGCAAGCGCCGCAGCAACCTATTTGCGTCCATGGGGCGGCTGCGCAGGCGGGCTTGTGGGTATTTCCAGTATACCCCATGGATGGGGAAAAGTCCACAGAATTTCTGGAAAACCGGCCGGACGGCCCGCCGGATGGCAAATATATTTTCAATATATCTTTATTTGTTCATATTTTCCCGCTATACTGGGTAGCAACTGATGAGAAACGAGGTCCTTCCCATGCGGAACATTTTTTACCGGTTCTCCAATGCCATGGCCCGGTTCATGTATGGACGCAACGGCTCCGACCAGCTCAATGCCGCCCTGCTGGCGGCCTATCTGGTCGTATGCGTGGTGCGCATCTTGCTTGCGCGGGTTTTTGCCGCAGCCACGGTCTGCGATTTACTGTCCATGCTGTTGGCCCTGGCGGTGATCTTCCGGATGTTCTCCCGCAACCTGACCAGGCGCAGGGCAGAAAATGCATGGTTCCTCTCCTGGTGGTACCCGGTGAAAAACCGGATCTCAGGCGCACGGCAGCGCAGCCTGGACAAGGAGCATAAGTATTTCACCTGCAAGAATTGCAGGTCGATCTGCCGCGTACCGGTAGGAAAAGGGAAAATTGAGATTACCTGCCCCAAGTGCGGCGGGAAAATAATAGGGAAGAGCTGACCCCGGTTTCCGGGCAGCATCTGCCGTTTTAATATGTAAGGGCTAACCGCTGTAACGGTTAGCCCTTTTTATAGTGTGGGAACTGTGAGGGTTATCCCATGATGGAGAAGCCTTCCTCCTGTTTCTCAGGTGCCGGCTGCTCCGCTTCCCGGCTGGCAGCGGTGACGGTACGGGTGGTGCCGCCGGAGACAAAGGTCTTCCCACATTCCGGACAGATATCGGTGTGGATGGTGACGCTTTGGCTGACAACGCGCCTGTCCTCCCGGCGGGCCTTGGCCTGCTCCCGGACAACGTGCTCCATCTCATGGCCGCGGACTGCCGAGGCGACCTGCTCAGGGGCAATGCGGGTGGGGGTCTGGAAGGAGACGCCCATGTCGTCGGAGCCGTCCTGATACTTGCGCCGCTCGCAGGTCTGGCATTCCCCTTCCTCCAAAGCATCCTGGGCCGCCGCCGCGCCAACCTGCTCCGGGTCGAGCGCCTGGTTGCCGTCCTCGGGCTCGCCGTCGTATTGGATGCGCATACGCACTGCCATCTCCGCCGGGTCCGCCCCCTGCCGTATGACGGGGCCCAGCCGGATGGGCTCCTCTGTCCCGGGGGCAACCGCTGTGACTGGGCGCACTGGCTGCACGGGCGTCTCTGGGGAGGACGCGCGCCGCGCGGCCCATATGTTGCCGGTCCCCTGGGGGCCTTGGACCGGCCGCGTGTCCCGGGCCTGCGCCGCGCCGAAGGGGAGGCCCGCATAGTAGGATGCGCCGTAGTAGGCGCCTGCGCCGGAAATTCCGTTTAACATGTTACTCACCTCGTTTTCCCTTCTTTTCTTTTTGAAAAAAGAAAAGAAGCAAAAGAAAAACTTTATTCGCCTTTTGCTTCGGTTACTATTATAGTACGAAGCGTCCCGCTTTGCAACAGGTTGAGGCCAAATTTTTTCCAGTGCCCGGCGGGGAAAAGAGCTATCAAAAGGTACACCTTTTGATAGCTCAGATTACTACCTAAATTTACCACATAAACTGTCGGATTGCAACGGGTTTTCAGCAATTTCCATCTAATGTGCAAAGTGGAATTTTATGAGAGAACAAATTGGAGAGTATTGTCAAAAGGTGTACCTTTTGATAATTGTATGGGGGTGATCGGAGAAACAACCAGGTATGCGGTTCCAAAATGATCAATATTAGGAGGTGTATAAAAATAGGAGCTTATATGGGAACTAGCGATGCGGCCGACAAATGGGGCCTCAAACAGCAATACGTGGCAAAACTGTGCCGTGAAGGAAAAATACCCGGGGCAGAACAAGATGCCAAAGGTAAGCCATGGCGGATACCAAGCGATACCCCAAAACCAACAAAGTGAGGACAACATATGATAAAGAAAAGATTTCTTTCCATTTTTGTAGCCCTCTGCCTGTCGCTCGCGATGTTTCCTGCTACAGCACTGGCAGAAGAGGATATCCATTCGGAGGCAGAGGTGCCCCCCATTCCCATAGAAGAGGTCGCTCCAGTTGAACCAACAGAAGAAATCCCAACTTCTTCTGTAGAGGAAGGAGTCCCCTCTGTCCCAGCGGGGGAGGAAACCATCCCTGCTGGGACAGAGGATGAGATCCCGCTGGTTCCGGAGGCAGGCACCCCCGTTGTCCCAGAGGACGAGGACGTGCCTGCCATGCGGGCGGACGAACTCCCCACCGAAGGAACCTGCGGGGATGGCTTGACGTGGAAATTTGAAGTGACTGCCGAAGATCAGTGGGGAAATTGGACTGAGGGCACCCTGACCATCAGCGGAAATGGGGGCATGGAGAATTACACCAGTTCATCTGGAACAAACGCATCCCGGGCCCCGTGGTTGAATTACCTCAGTTCCTATATTCGTAGCGTTACTGTCATTATCGAAAGCGGCGTTACCAGCATCGGGGATTTTGCGTTTTATCGTTGCTCTGACCTGACCGCAGTCTCCATCCCCAGCAGCGTCACTAGCATCGGAGATTCTGCATTTTCTTACTGCTCTGGCCTGACCTCAGTCTCCATCCCGGACAGTGTCACCAGCATCGGGAATTCTGCATTTTCTTCCTGCTCTGGCCTGA
>JAAWKB010000033.1 GCA_022797115.1 Oscillospiraceae bacterium | reverse complement strand
AGCAGATAGTCTGTGGAGACATCGAAGAATTTAGCCAGCAAAACTAGTTTTTCAAAAGTGGTGGTGCGCAATCCACTCTCCATAGTGCTGACCGATTTTGCGGTTAATCCAAGTATGTCTCCCAGCTCTTTTTGGCTCATTCTTTGCTTTATTCTCAGCTCTTTTACTCGTTCAGCAAATTTTAATTCAATTTCCATATAACTCCTTGACAATTACCTATTAGTAGCGTATAATGTACTAATAGGTAATCCAAATTTAATTAGGAGGAACGCCATGAATGTCCTATTTGAAGAACTCTTTCAAGCCTGGTGCGTACCCTACAAACCGGAGAACATTCCGGAGTATCTGCGAAGCGACCCGGTTCGGGCCTATGGGCAGTATGCATTTGAGAAAGGGTTTCGTCTGGCAATGCAACTAGCGGTAAGCTGCCTGGACCCGGAGGATCTGCGGGAACTGGAGTAATGTAAGAGAGAGGGCGGGCGTGAAGCCCGCCCCCTGTATTCGTAGAATCCCCGTCCCGCGCCCCAAGGGAGCAGCGCACAACGCCCTATTTTGGCAGGGGCCTGCGCTGGGACACCTGAAAGGAGACGCTTCGCCCGATAAGCGGACGGCAGCAATTTCGTCCGGACAGACCGTGCCTCGGGCGCAAATAAAACCCAAATTGGGGGTTCTCAGGGGGCGAGGCCCCCTGAGCGGCTTTTTGGTTCCTTTTTGTCCGCACAAAAAGGAACCATCTGCTACGCTTCGATCTGCTCCATCACAAAGCACTCAATGATATCCCCTTCTTTGATATCATTAAACTTCTCAATGGTCATACCGCACTCGTAGCCGGAGGCAACCTCCTTCACCGCATCCTTGAACCGCTGGAGGGAGGCCAGCATCCCCTCGTGGATGACCACGCCATCCCGGACAATGCGCACCTGGCAGGAACGCTGGATCTTGCCGTCCTGGACGTAGCAGCCCGCTACGGTGCCAACGCCGGAGACCTTGTAGGTCTGCCGGATTTCCGCGTGGCCGATCAACGCCTCCCGGAACTTGGGGGCCAGCATACCCTTCATGGCGGCCTCCACCTCGTTGATGGCATCGTAAATCACCCGGTACATCCGCATATCCACATTGCTGCGGGCGGCGTTGTCCCGCGCCGATGCGTCGGGGCGGACATTAAAGCCGACAATAATCGCCTTGGACGTAGCGGCCAGCATCACGTCGCTCTCGCTGATCGCGCCTACGCCGGAGTGGATGACCCGCACGCGCACCTCATCGTTGCTGATCTTCTCCAGGCTGCTTTTCACCGCCTCGGCGGAGCCCTGTACGTCGGCCTTGACGATAATGTTCAAATCCTTCACTTCGCCCGCTTGGATCTGGCTGAACAGATCCTCCAGGCTGACCTTCTGGACGGGGGCGGCGGCCTTCGCCCGCTCCTCCGCCTTGCGCTGCTCCACCAGCTCCCTGGCAAGCCGCTCGTCGGCTACGGCGTTGAAGGTGCTGCCCGCGCCGGGCACCTCCCCCAGGCCCGTGATCTCCACAGGCACAGAGGGGCCGGCCTCTGTCAGGCGTGCGCCCTTGCTGTCCACCATGGCCCGCACACGGCCTACGGCAGTGCCGGCAATGATGATATCGCCCAGGTGCAGCGTCCCGTTCTGCACCAGCAGGGTGGCTACCGGGCCGCGGCCCTTGTCCAGGCGGGCCTCCACCACCGTGCCCTGGGCGGCGCGGCTGGGATTGGCCTTCAGCTCCGCCACCTCGGCGGTCAGGGACACCATCTCCAGCAGGTTTTCAATGCCCATGCCGGTCTTGGCGGAGATGGGGCAGATGATGGTCTGACCGCCCCACTCCTCAGCCACCAGCTCATATTCGGTGAGCTGCTGCTTGATGCGGTCCGGGTTGGCCTCCGGCTTATCCATCTTGTTGATGGCAACAATGATGGGGATGTCAGCCGCCTTGGCGTGGTTGATGGACTCCACCGTCTGGGGCATGATGCCGTCCTCAGCCGCCACCACCAGGATGGCAATATCCGTGACCATTGCACCGCGGGCGCGCATGGAGGTAAACGCCTCATGGCCCGGGGTATCCAGGAAGGTGATGGGCTTGCCGCCGATCTGGGTCTGGTAGGCGCCAATGTGCTGGGTGATGCCGCCGGCCTCGCCGGAGGCCACGCTGGCATCGCGGATATAGTCCAGCAGGGAGGTCTTGCCGTGGTCTACGTGGCCCATGACCACCACCACCGGCGCACGGGGGACCAGATCCTCCGGCTTATCCTCCGTAGCGTCAATCAGCTTTTCCTCGATGGTGACGACCACCTCGCGCTCCACCTTGCAGCCCAGCTCCTCGGCAATGATGGCGGCGGTATCGAAATCGATGAGCTGGCTCAGGGAGGCCATCACGCCGTTTTTCATCAGGCACTTGACCACCTCGGCGCCGGTCTTCTTCATCCGGCTGGCCAGCTCACCCACGCTGATCTCCGGGGGGATCTTGACCGTCAGGGGCGTCTTCTTCGCAATCTCCAGCTGGAGGCGGCGCAGCTTCTCCGCCTCCTCCTGGCGGCGCTTGTTGGAGAAGGTCATCTGCCCGCGCTTCTTGCTGCCCGCGTTGCGGAACTTCTCTTTGCTCTGGTCCATGTTCCGCTTGCTGCCCGCACTGCTGCGCTCGGCCATGTCCTGGAGCTTCTCGTCATACTTATCCAGGTTGACGTTGGTGGCCTTGCGGGTGTCCACCACCTTCGTCTTGGGCACCCGGTTCACAGGCTGCTGGGATTGCTGTGCCTGTTGAGGCTGCTGCTGGGACTGCTGCGGCTTCTGGGGCTGCTTTTGCTGCTGGTTCTTCTGCGGCTGCCCCTTTTGCTGCTGGGAGGGCTGCTGCCCTCCGGATGGGGCGGGCTTTTGCTGCCCATTCTGCGCGGGCTTCGCCCCCTTATCGCTGGGCTGGGCGGGCTGCTTCGCCTTCTCTGCCGGCGGGGTGTCGGCATAGATGGACTGGATGCTGCTGATCTGGTTGTTCTGGGTCAGATATTCGAACACAACGTTCAGCTCACGGCTGTCCAGGTTCTGGCCGGACTTCTTCGGCGTGTCGAAATACGCGCTCAGGATCTCGATAATCTGCTTGGTCTGTAATCCGAAATCCTTCGCCAGCTCATTGACCTTGTACTTATTTACGATATTTCCCAATAGGGCCACCTCCAGTGATTCTGGTTTGTACACCATAACACACGTCCGGCGGCTCGCGCCAAGGTGTGGGCCCCCAGGCGTGCGTTATGGTGGTTTTGCCTATCCTTTTCCATGTTTCTTAACAGGACGTCTCCCGTCCTGGCGTTTTTTTCCGGCCTGCTCCCGCCGCCGGGCGGCCCGCTGCGCTTTGATCTGCAGGCGCTGGGCCGTTTCGCTATAACGCTCCGGGTCCTGGGCTGCCAGCTTTTGGACGATGCCCTCCGCCAGCCCCAGGTCGGTGACGGCGGCCATAGCGCATGTGCCGCGCCCCAAGGCCCCGCCCAGTTCCTCCTTCGTGTAGGGCAGCGCCAGCCACAGGCACGCCCCCTCCTCCGCGAAACGCTGGACCCGGCGCAGGCTGCCCCCGGCGGCGTCGGCAGCGGCCAGGATCAGGCGGCAGTCCTTCTCCCGGCAGGCCTGCCCCACCGGTTCCTCTCCCGCCTCCAGGCGTCCGGCCCGCAGGGCCAGGCCGATCATACGCAGGGTGTTATCCATCGCTGCCGTCCCTCATCTGCTCCTCCAGCAGGCTGTAAACCTCCGGCGGGATCGCGCTCCCAAAGGCCCGCTCCAGGGCGCGGCTCTTGCGCGCCTTGGCCAGGCAGGCCGGGTCCGGGCAGACATAAGCCCCTCTCCCCGGTTTTTTCCCCTTGAAATCCAGGGAGATCTCCCCCTCCGGGGAGCGGACGGCGCGGATCAGGTCCTTCTTGTTCTTCATCTCCCGGCAGCCAAGGCACTGGCGCTGTGGGAGCTTCCTCGGTTTTTGCATGATGTGTCCTTTCTCTGGCTACCGGCCCAGCTCGAAGGGGGTGGACCTGGGATAGCGGGCATGGTTGAACGACTCCTTCTGTGGGATCACGGACTCCATATCGATCCCGTAGCAGTTGGCAATCGCCAGCGCGAAGTAGATCACGTCCCAAATTTCCTCGTCAATCGTGCCCCGGATCTCACCCGGCGACGCAGGCCCTTGTGCATGGCCCGGGCCAGCTCGCCGGCCTCCTCTGCCAGCTCGAGGAAGTAATCCTGCACCAGCTTCGGGTGGTAATCGTGGGACTGGATGTAGGACTGCAAATAGGCGATGGAGATTTTACCGTCCACGGGCCTACTCCTCCGGGTCCTTGTAGGACTGGGGCTTGATGTCGATCTTATAACCGGTCAGCCGGGCCGCCAGCCTTGCGTTCTGCCCCTCCTTGCCGATGGCCAGGGAGAGCTGGTCGTCCGGCACGATCACACGGCACCCCTTCCCCTCGTCGGCAATCCACACGTCCACCACGTTGGCCGGGGCCAGGGCGGCGGCGATGAACTGGGCAGGGTCCTCGCTGTACTTGATGATGTCGATTTTCTCCCCCCGCAGCTCGTTGACAATACTGCCCACCCGCTGGCCGGCCGGGCCTACGCACGCGCCGATGGGGTCTACCGCCTCGTCGCTGCTCCAAACCGCCATCTTTGTGCGGCTGCCCGCCTCCCGGGCAATGGACTTGACCTCCACGATGCCGTCGTAGATCTCCGGCACCTCCAACTCAAACAGCCGCTTGACCAGGCCCGGATGGGTGCGGGAGATGAGCACCTGGGGGCCGCGGGTACTGCGGCGGACCTCTACCACGTATACCTTCACATGCTGGCCCTCCACCAGCTCCTCGCTCCTGATCTGCTCGCTGGCCGCCAGCATGGCCTCCGTGGACTCCGCCCCTGTTCCGATGCGCAGGGAGATGTTGCCGTTGCGGGGGTCAATGCGGGTGACGACGCCGGTGAGGATCTCATGCTGCTTGGAGTTGAACTCGTCATAAACCATGCCGCGCTCCGCCTCCCGCAGGCCCTGGATGATGACCTGCTTGCCGTTGCCGGCGGCGATGCGGCCGAACTCAATGTTGTCTACCAGGATGTTCACCGTACCGCCCAGGTCCACCCGGCCGTACTTGGCCCGGGCCTCCGCTGCGCTCATCTGTGTGCCGGGGTTCTCCACCTCCTCCACAATCTCCTTCTGGACATACATCTTCAGATCCTTGCGCGCCTCGTTCACATCCACCACCACATTTTCCACACCCTCGTGATCCTTCTTATAGGCGGTGGTCAGCGCCTGGATGATCTTCTCCATCATGAAGCTCTGCGGGATGTTCCGCTCCTTTTCCAGCAGCTCCAGGGCGGCAAAAATTTCATCACATTTCATGTTATTACTCCTAATATTTTTATCTGTCAGCAATCAGAATTCAACCCGCAGGCGGCACAGGGCCACCTCGTTGGCCTGGAAGGTGACGGCCTCCCCTCCCATGGTGATGGTGATTGCCCCGTCCTCGTAGCCGGACAGCTCGCCGGCGAACTCCTTCCGGCCGTCCCGGCCCTTGTAGAGCTTCACCAGCACGGGGCTGCCCATAAACCGGGCAAAGTCCCCGGGCCGCTTCAGGGGCCGCTCCGCCCCGGCGGAGGACACCTCGAAGGTGTAGCTGCCCTCAATGGGGTCCGCCTCGTCGAGCAGGCCGCTGACCGCACGGCTCACCGTTTCGCAGTCCAGAATATCCACGCCGCCCGCCTTGTCGATATACAGGCGCAGATACCAGACCCCCGCCTCCCGCACGTACTCTACATCCCACAGCTCACAGCCCGCCGCCTCCACGGCAGGGGCCGCCAGCTTCGCCACCAGCTCCGTCACCTTTGCCATTGCATTCCCTCACTTCATCATCCGTTAAATACGGCCTCTCCCCCTATGATTCAGGGGAATTTTGCCCGATTAAATTAAGTCAAGAAAAAGAGCGGACCGAAAAGTCCACTCTGGTCTACTACACTAACAATGCCATACTACCACAAAAAGCCAGGGAGCGCAAGTGTTTTCTTCCAAATCCCAACCCAATTTCCGCAGTTTTTCCGCGCGGGGCGGGGATGGAGGCGGCGCAGGGCCCCCAGGCGGGGGATTTACCCCCGCTGGAGGCCGTCCAGGGTCAGGCCAAAGGAGGTGGAAAAGCGGTCCAAAAACCAGGAAACCTCCTCCAGCCTCATGGCCTGGAGGGCGGAAAGCGTCTCCCTGGCCGCGTCGCCAAATTCATTGTTCCCCGCCTTCAGCTCCTCCACGCACTTGATGTAGGCGGAGAGCTTGTCCGCCGCCTTCACCAAGCTACGGACCTCCCCGTCCGCCTCCCGCAGCAAAGGGGCATAGGCGGGGCGCAGCTCCTCGGGCAGCATCCCCAGCAGCTTCTCCGCCGCCACGTCCTCCACCTGATGGTAGGCCTCCCGGATGGCGGGGCTGTAGTACTTGATGGGGGTGGGCAGATCCCCGGTGAAGATCTCCGTAGCGTCGTGGAACAGAGCCGCCGACGCGCAGGCATCCGGGTCGCAGTCCCTGTGGAACACGTCCCGGCGGATCACCCCCAGCGCATGGGCCAGCACCGCCACCATATGGCTGTGCTCCTGGATGTTCTCCGGGATGCTGTTGCGCATCAGCGACCAGCGGGTGATGTATTTCATACGGGATATGTAAGCAAAAAATTGGTCCACCGGCCCCTCCTTTTCCGCATAGGCCGCCCGGTTGCGGGAGGCCGAAAATTGTGCTATACTTGTTCAAAAACCGTCCCAAACCGCCTTTGCAACCGGAACTTTACATCAAGATCGATAAACGCAACCGCCGCTCGCTGGTCTTGCGCCCCGCGCCCAGCTACAATAGGCCCATCCAAAAAACAGGAGGTACTATACCATGCCACTATCCGACAACCTTCAATTTCTCCGCGCCCGCCAGGGCCTCACCCAGGAGCAGCTGGCCGAGCAGCTGGACGTCAGCCGCCAGTCCGTCTCCAAGTGGGAGTCCGCCGCCAGCTTCCCGGAGATGGACACCCTATTAAAGCTCTGCGACATGTTCCACACCGATCTGGATACGCTCCTGCGGGGCAGCGTGGAGCAGTCCCTCAGCGAGGACACGGTGGCCTATGACAGTTTCATGACCACCTATGCCCGGCGGATCGCGGGGGCGGTATCCGCCATCGTCGCCGGGGCGGCGGTCATGATACTGCTCTACGGGTATATTGGCGAGCTCAGCGGCGCCGTGTTCATGCTGATCGTGGCAATCGCCGCAGTGGTGCTGGTGGCCAGCAGCATGGAGGAAGACAACTTCCGCAAGCAGTATCCCACCATCCCTGACTTTTACACGGACGCGCAGAAATACACCTTCCGCCGCCGGTACATCTGGTACATCGCCGGAGGCGTGGGCGCGATCCTGTCCGGCGTTGTCCTGTTGATCCTGGCCTTTACCTTCGTCCCGGAGCGGGAGCCCTACGAATCCCTGTTGGGGGCGGTGTTCATGCTGATTGTGGCGGGCGCCACCTTTTTCCTGGTCTACGGCGGGATGCTGGAGGACAAATACAACATCCCCCGATATAACCGCCAGAACAACCCCACCCCCGAAGACCGTGAGCGCCGCCACCGGGCAGTTACCGCCTGCGCCGTCATCATGCTCCTGGCCACTGCTGTCTTTGTGGGCGTCGGCATGGCCCTGGACCAGTGGGGGCTGGCCGCCGTCATCTATCCGGTGGCCGGCATCCTCTGCGGGGCGGCCTGGCTGCTGCTGGGGCCAAAGCTGGATGTGTAACATTCTTTAAAGTGCGGAGGAAAATAGCATGGATATGACAAAGTTTCAGTGGACTCGAAAGCCAAAGCTGTATCATATTGACAACACAAAAGTAGAGATTGTCACAGCGCCGCACACCGACCTGTGGCAGAAAACCTACTACCATTTTCAAAACGACAACGCGCCAGTGCTTCAAATGGAAACTGACGAGAGGTTTTTTAGCTTCGTTGTGAAAACCGATTTTCCCGAGAGCCATCATCGGTTCGACCAATGCGGTATCGTTATGTATCTGGACAGTGAAAACTGGCTGAAAGGCTCCATTGAATATGAGAACGAAGACTTTCAACATTTGGGCAGTGTCGTAACAAATGGCGGATATTCTGATTGGGCAACTTCTGCCATTCCTGCCGCGATCAAATCCATGTGGTACCGCTTCAGCCGCCGTGAAGATGATTACTGTATTGAATGCTCTGAAGATGGCATCCATTTTCACCAGATGCGCATTTGCCATATGGATCGGGGGCATGACAAAATCAAGTTCGGCATTTATGCCTGCTCTCCAGAGAATTCCTCCTTCAAAGCCATTTTTACGAACCTGGCGTTTACTGCATGTCAATGGAAAGCCCATGATGGGCAGCAGCCGGATAAAAGATAGCCTTCAGCTTGCCAGAAAGGGTAGGGTCACTTCCCCGCCAAGATATCGCACGCCACCGGCGTATAGAAGAGTTCCTGCACCCACGCCCGGTCTGTGGTCTGGCCCAGAATCCACATCAGCTTGGCCGTCACCGCCTCGCTGGTCATGTCGTATGCCTCCAGGATCGGAAGGTTGCGCTTGATGCCGGCCCCCACATGGTAGACTGCCAAATCGCTCCCCTCATTCTCCACCTGGGTGGTCATGACCACCGTCTTGCCCGCGTCCAGCCCGGCCTTCACGGTCTCATAGTAGTCCCCGGCCTTATAGGTGGGCAGGCCGCCCACGCCGAAGCTCTCGATAATCAGCGCGTCGTTGCGCTCCAGCAGGAATTCCGCCACGCCGCAGTCCGTGCCGGGGATGAGCTTCAGCAGCGCCACCCGGGGGTTGACATCGTCGTAAAACTGGGGCACAGCCCGGGACTCGGGATGGATATAGCGGATAATCCGGCCATCCCGCACCATCCCCAGCAGGGGGTAGTTGATGCTGGAAAATGCCTCGAAGCTCTTGCTGCGGGTCTTGCGGGCCCGGGTGCCCATGATGATCTTGCCGTTGAAAACCAGCATCACCCCGGCCATGTCGGAGGCGGCCACGGTGACGGCGTCCCGGAGGTTCTGCTTGCTGTCGGTGGTCTCAAAGCCGATGGGCTTCTGCGCACCGGTCAGGACAATCGGCTTGGGGCTGCCCTGGACAAGATAGCTCAGCCCAGCAGCAGTGTAGGCCATGGTGTCAGTACCGTGGCTGATGACAAAGCCGTCAAATTCCCGGTAATGGGCGCGGATTGCACTGGCGATCCGCGCCCAGTGCTTTGGCTGGATATTGGTGCTGTCCAGGCTGAAGAGCTGGAGGCACTCCACCTGGCAGATCCCTGAGATATCGGGGATGTAGCGCAGCAGCTGCTCGCTGGTCAGCTCCGGCGCGAGGCCGCTCTCCCCCATCTCTGAGGCAATGGTGCCGCCAGTACCAATCAGTAGGATTTTTTTCTGTTCCATTGTCTTCCTTCTCCATCTCTTATATAATCGCCGCAGCGCGGCCAGTTCTTATCCCAGGTCACGCCCGTCCAGGGCGGCCAGCCCAAAGCGCACAGCCCGCACGATCTGCTCCCGCTCCTGCTCCGTCCCGGCGGCCTCATACCGCTCCCGCAGTTCGTGGAGGAACAGGCCCCGCAGGCTGTCCTCCCCGGCCCGCTCCCATAGGCTCTGGGCAGGGCGGGTGTGGTCCCGCAGCTCCAGGTCGTAAAACCGCTCCCGGAACATCCCCTCCAGGGCAGCCAGATCCACCCCCGGCCCGTCAATCTCCCCGGTGAACACCACCCGGCAGATATCCTGGGCGGCGGTCTCCGGCATGACGGCCTCCAGGGCCGAGCGGGGGTCCGTGCCTGTCACATCGGCTGTCAGGACCCGGTAGCGGCGTTTGCACAGGGGGGTAAAACGGACCGATACCCCCTCCGGCCCCACCT
This sequence comes from Oscillospiraceae bacterium, assembly GCA_022797115.1. Classification (GTDB taxonomy): domain Bacteria; phylum Bacillota; class Clostridia; order Oscillospirales; family Oscillospiraceae; genus Pelethomonas. The sequence goes on along the minus strand of JAAWKB010000033.1, from coordinate 12,519 downwards.
CGCCCACCAGGACGCCCTTGTCCTCCAGCTCGTCAAAGCCCCGGCCCTCCGGACAGCCGGGATAGGCCCAGCGGACCTCCCCTTGATGCTGGAGGCCGCTGCACTGGTGGACATGGCCCAATGCCAGGTAGGCCGCGCCGCTGTGGGCAATCTGCTCCCGGGTGACAGGCCCGTAGCGGCTGTCCTTGCCGAATACGTCGGCATGGAGGCATACCAAGTGGGTCAATCCGTCCTGGGGGACGGTGTAGCCCTCCAGGATCTGGTCTGTACGCTCCGGGCCAACAAAGGCCGCGCCATGGACCACACATCCCAGGTCGGGCAGGACTACCGCCTCCATCCTGCCCTGGGAGAAAATATGTACATTCTCCGGCCAGACCATCCGGGCGTAGGGGCTGTCCGGTGTAAAGGGATCATGGTTGCCAGGGGCGATGAACACCGGGCATTTCATCCGCCCCAGGGCGGTGCGCAGCCGCTCCAGGGTTTCCGGATAGACCCGTTTCCCATCAAATAGGTCCCCCGACAGGAGCGCCAGCTCCACCCCCTCCGCCTCGGCCAGCGCCGCCAGACGGTCCGTCAGCTCCCGGCTCTCCCGGCGGCGTTCCCTGGATTTTTCCGGTGGAAGGCCGCCGAAGGCGCTGTCCAGATGGAAATCGGCGGCATGTATGATCTTGGGCATCTGCTCCTCCTTTTCTCAGTTGAAATTGCTCCCTGCCGTCAGCGCACGTCTACCGGCTCCACAGCCACGCACAGCCCGGTCTGGCTGTCCAGGCTGAACACTGCGCCCTGCATCTTGCAGGGGCCCTCCGCCGCCTGATACCGGCCCGGGAGCCCCCCCAGGAACCCCTCGATACTCTGCTCCGGGCAGATGCCCAGCACGCTCTCGACCGGCCCTGTCATCCCCAAATCCGTCAGATATCCCGTGCCCTTGGGCATGACCCGCCCGTCGGCAGTGGGGACGTGGGTATGGGTGCCCCAGAGGGCCGAGACGCGGCCGTCCAAATAGAACCCCATAGCCAGCTTTTCACTGGTGGCCTCGGCATGGAAGTCCACAAGGGTGAACAGGGGCCGCTCCTCCCGCAGAAGCTTGTCCGCCGTGGTGAAGGGATTGTCCGCGTTGAAGTCCAGGCCGCACCGGCCAATCAGGTTCATCACCCCGATCTGGATGTGCCTGCACTCGTACACACCCCATCCGCGCCCCGGCGCGCGGCCCGTAAAATTGGCAGGGCGGAGAAGGTAGGGGTCCTCCTCCAGGCGTCCGGCAAGCTGCTGCCTGCCAAATGTGTGGTTGCCCAGGGTGACTACGTCAGCCCCGGCCTGGTAGAGCCGCTCCACCTGCTGGGGCGTTATGCCGACAACAGAGGCGTTCTCCCCGTTGACGACTGTAAAGTGGATATCCTTGAGCTGTTTCAGGGAGCGCAGATGACGCGCCAGATGATCCAGCCCCTGCTCGCCCACCACGTCGCCTATTGCTAATATGTGATAAATCACACCGTTCCCGCCTTTCTCTCCGCTTTCCTCTAGTATAGCCGTTTTGTCCGGAAATTGCAACAGGCTCCGCCGTGGCAAACAGAGTATTTGAATTGCAGACGGAGCCCGACATAAAAAACAGCAGGAGTCAACCCAAACGGGTTGGCTCCTACTCAGTGTGTCGAAAAAGCCTGTGCAGCAGGTGTCCAGCGAGCGAAACGGGGACTTTTGCGCAGGCAGGGCAAAAGCACCGGCGGCGTTGGACCTTTTCAACAGCGCAATGTACGAAAGGATCGCCGTCAAGACACCTTCCGGAATGAGAGAATCCGGATTGCGGTGACATCCGTCCCCAGCTCCTCCGCCAGGGCAGCGGACACAGCGGCAATCAGCTCCTGCCGGTTGGGGATCGCTGCGGGAGCTGCCGGGGCTGCCTGCTGGGGGATCTCCACCGGCTTGCCGCCGGAAAACTTGCCCATCAGGGTGATCAATCCGATCAGGCAGGTCAATCCAAAAAAGGTGACGCCCATGCCCATCAAGCATACGAATAGATTAGATACTTCCATGATTACAATAACCTCCATACGATAACTGTCCCCCATTGTACCGCATAGAAAGAAAAGAGCAAGGGCTTGCCCCCTGCTCTTGACAGCATATTAACACATGGAAACAACCCTTAACAGGTTTCTTAGCGCCCTGCTAATCCGGCCGGACCACCTCGCTGCCAGCGGCCAGGGATGCCTGTACATCAATCACCCGCTGGTTACGGCTGCCCCGCCAAGGCAGGGACAGCGTCCGCTCGGCCAAAAGGAACGGCCCGTCCACCAGCACATCCAGCTCGGCCAGGAGGGCCTTTTGCGCCGCAGTCCCCTCGTCCCGCAGATGCGCAAAGGTCCAGCCGGAGTAACACCACACGTTGAGGCCGTGGCTGTGGGCAATCTGCGCCAGGGCAAGGCAATCCTCCGCCTGGGCAAAGGGCTCACCGCCGGAGAGGGTCAGGCCGTCGGTCAGCGGGTTCTTCAGCAGCTCCGCCGCCACCTGCTCCACCGTCATCTCCATCCCGCCATCCGGGTCATGGCTGTCCGGGTTGTGGCAGCCGGGGCAGCCGTGGGGGCAGCCCTGGACAAAGCAGGCAAACCGGAAACCAGGGCCGTCTACTATCGAATCCTGCTGAAGGCCATAAATTCTCATAAGGGGATTCCTTTCTCCGCCCGCCGGGGCGCGTCAGACGCCGTGCTTGACGCGGTCAGCCTCCTCGGCTGCCTTGGCGTTGTTCCAATAGCCGACCGTGCCTAAATACCCGGTGATCCGGCGGATGCGCTCAAACCCGAGCCGGTCGCCATCCTCATGCCGCCCGCAGCCAGGGCACACATCGTCGATAATCCCGGTGTATCCGCAGCAGGGGTCCCGGTCTACAGGATGGTTCACCGAGCCATAGCCAATGCCGGCCTCCTTCATGCAGCGGATCACTTTCTCAAAGGCGTCCAGATTCTTCAGCGGGTCGCCGTCCATCTCCACGTAGCTGATGTGCCCGGCGTTGGTCAGCGTGTGGTAGGGGGCCTCCAACCGGATCTTTTCAAAGGCGCTGATGGGATAGTAGACAGGGATATGGAAGCTGTTGGTGTAGTAATCCCGGTCCGTGATGCCGGGCAGGACGCCGTACTTCTCCTTATCCATGCGGATAAAGCGGCCGGACAGCCCCTCCGCCGGGGTGGCCAGCAGGGAGAAATTGAGGTTTCGCTTCTGGCTTTCCTCGTCCATCCGGGCACGCATCCGGGCGATGATCTCCAGGCCCAGGCGCTGGCTGCGCTCACTCTCCCCGTGGTGCTTGCCAGTGAGGGCCACCAGGGTCTCCGCCAGGCCGATGAAACCAACAGAGAGGGTGCCGTGCTTGAGCACCTCCCGGACCTCGTCCGTCCAGCTCAGCTTCTCACTGTCCAGCCAGACCCCCTGCCCCATGAGGAAGGGGAAGTTGTACACATGCTTCCTCGCCTGAATCTCAAACCGCTCCATCAGCTGCTCCACGCACAGATCCAGCTTCCGGTCCAGCTCGTCGAAAAAGGCGTCCAGATCCCCCTTGGCCTTGATGGCGATGCGGGGGAGGTTGATGGAGGTAAAGCTGAGGTTGCCCCGCTGGTTGCACTGCTGGCGGGCCGGGTCGTATACGTTGGAGATAACCCGGGTGCGGCAGCCCATGTAGGCGATCTCCGTCTCCGGCCGCTGGGGATCGTAGTATTGCAGGTTGAAGGGCGCGTCCAAAAACGCGAAGTTGGGGAACAGGCGCTTGGCGCTGCACCGGCAGGCCAGCTTGAACAGGTCATAGTTGGGGTCGCCGGGGTTGTAGTTGACCCCCTCCTTTACCCGGAAAATCTGGATGGGGAAGATGGGCGTCTCACCATTGCCCAGGCCGTCCTCCGTGGTCAGCAGGAGGTTGCGCATGACCATGCGGCCCTCCGGGCTGGTGTCCATGCCGTAGTTGATGGAGGAAAAGGGGGTCTGCGCGCCGGCGCGGCTGTGCATGGTGTTCAGGTTGTGGATAAACGCCTCCATGGCCTGGAAGGTGGAGCGGTCCGTCTCCTTCTCCGCATAGTGGACGGCCATGGACTGGGCCTTCTCCATCCGCTCCTGATCGCCGTACTTCTCCACCAGATGGGGCAGCTCTGCCGCCAGATAGGGCCCGCATGCCTCCAGCCGTGGGAAGAGCCCCGTCTCCTTCCAGATCCGCTCCCGCAGCTCCTTCAGCTCATCCTCCGGGTCCTCCATATCGTGCCAGAGCATGATGGCCTTGGCTAGGTTCCGGGTGTAATAGCGGCGGAAGGTCTTGGCTACGCCCTCAGCCATGCCATAGTCAAAGTTGACAATCGCCTGCCCTCCGTGCTGGTCGTTCTGATTGGATTGGATGGCGATGCAGGCCAGGGCGGAATAGGATGAGATGTCGTTCGGCTCACGCAGGTAGCCGTGGCCCGTGGAAAAGCCGCCCTGGAAAAGCTTCTTGATGTCGATCTGGCAGCAGGTGGTGGTCAGGGTATAGAAATCCAGGTCATGGATGTGGATATCCCCCTCCTGGTGGGCCCGGGCGTGCTCGGGCTTGAGCACAAACATCTGGTAGAACTGCTTGGCCCCCTCGCTGCCGTATTTCAGCATGGAGCCCATGGCGGTATCCCCATTGATGTTGGCGTTCTCACGCTTGACGTCAGAATCCACCGCGTCGGAGAAGGTGATGTCCTCGTATGTCTTCATCAGGCGAGTGTTCATCTCCCGCACCCGGCTGCGCTCGCTGCGGTAGAGGATGTAGGCCTTGGCAGTCTGGACGTAGCCGTTGTCCATGAGCACCCGTTCCACGATGTCCTGGATGTGCTCCACCTCGGGGGCTGCGATGCCCTCCACCTCCAGGATGGAGAGAACCTCTTCCGTCAGGCCGGCCGCCACCTTTTCCTGGCCCGGCTTGTAGGTGGCCTCAAAGGCCCTGGCAATGGCTGAGGCAATCTTTTCCTTGTCGAAGTCTACCAGACGTCCGTCCCGTTTTTTCAGCTTTTCAATCGTCATCTTCCGTTTTCCCCTCCGTGAAATCTGCCATCCCATGACCACGCATCAAAAACAAATGGCCCACGCTAGAACACAAGATATGGTATGGCGGCTTTTTGCGCGAATGTACATATAGTACAGCCCAGGGCGTACTCTGTCAAGTGCCAAATGCCACTTTTCCGCTTTTTCTATTGGGCCCTTTTCTGCATTTTTACTCCCTTCCAAATATTACCTCTTGCAAAAAAAGGCGAAAATCCTGTACAATAAGCGGCAGTAACTGCGCCCCCCGCCCGGGGGTGCGACAGGAAAGGAACGGATTGCCTATGAAACGACTCTATTCCTCCCTGCTGGGCGTGTGCGTTGTGCTGCTGCTCACCCTCACCGCCTCCGGGGCGGACACCGTCGCCGTCACATTGGACGGCGCCCCACTGGACATAATGGCCTACATATCCGAGGATGGCAGGACGATGGTCCCCCTGCGGGATCTGGCCCAGGCGCTGGGCTTCTCCGTTGCCTGGGACCCGCAGACCCGCACTGCCGCCATCACCTCCGGCGGGGAGCCGGAGGCGCAGCCCTCCCCCCTGGTGGTCATCGATCCCGGCCACGGGGGCTCCGCCAACGGGGCTGTGTATGACGGCGTGCTGGAAAAGGAGCTGAACCTGTCGATTGCCGTACAGGCCGCCCGGCTGCTGGAGGAAGCCGGTCTGACGGTGCGCATGACCCGGACCGGCGACCAGGATGTGGGGCTCTATGACCGCATCGACCTTGCCAACGGGCAGGGCGCGGACCTCTTTGTCAGCGTCCACTGCAACGCCAGCCTCACCAACAGCGCCGCCATGGGGATCTACACCGCCGCCGCCAGCGAGCACGGTGACGGCTGGGTTCTGGCGGACGTACTGCGCCAGTCTATGATGTCCGCCACCGGGGCGGCGGACATGGGAACCGAGCCCCGCCCCAACCTGGCGGTGCTCCGCACAGCCGAGGTCCCGGCGGCCCTGGTGGAGTGCGGCTATATGTCCACCCCGGAGGAGCTGGCGCTGCTGGTCCAGCCCGCCTATCAGGAGAAGCTGGCCCAGGGGATTGCGGATGGAATTCTGACCTATCTGGAACAGGCCGGGTAAGCCGGGCATAGGATGGTGTGGCAGACCGCCCCAGCCGGGCGGCTGCCGGAAAAAGTTTTCGGCGGATGATATTTCCGTTTTTCGATTTGTAAGGAGGAGTCCCTCTGATGGAGGACATACGGACGCTGGACCGCCTGGCTGTGGGACAGAAGGCCACGGTAGCCGCCCTCTCCGCGCCGGAGGACCAGAGGCGGCGGATGCTGGATCTGGGGTTCGTCCCCGGCAGCGCTGTTACCGCGCTTCAGGAGAGCCCCTGGGGCGACCCGGTAGCCTACGCGGTCTGCGGCGCGGTTATCGCGCTGCGCCGCGCGGATGCGCGGCACATCGCTGTGCAGTAGCCAGGCGACATAAACAGGGGACGTTTACTGGGAAGCAGCTGCTTTCCGGCAGGCGTCCCCTTTCCTCCAGCAGCGGGCTCGAGGCCGCACAGGCATTCGCGGGGAATTCCGGCACAAACCAAGCTCCGCTGGTAAAACAGGGCGGCATCCCATCTATCCGGGATGCCGCCTTTTGCTTTGATTCTCAGCTCCTGTATTCATCGGTGGGGCGAGGGACTGATTGCAAGATTTTTTAACGCAGCAGGATGGAACATACCCGTCCAAACAGCGTCCAGCCCCTGTGAATACAGGTTCTTACACCTGCGCCAGCAGGCCCTCCAGATCCAGGGGCTTTCCGTCGCTCCACAGCCGCTCCAGCCCATAGAACTCACGGGCCTCGCTGTTGAACACATGGACCACCAGGCATCCATAATCCAGCAGGACCCAAATGCCGCCCCGGTGCCCTTCCCGGTGCAGGGGCTTTTCCCCCGCCTCCGTCTCCAGCTTCTCCTCCACCGCATCACACAGGGCGTTGATCTGCGTGTTGCTGCCGCCCGTGCAGATGACAAAGTAGTCCGCCAATGTGGTCAGGTCCGTGACCTCCATGACCTTGATTTCCTCGCCCTTCTTCCCGTCCAGGGCCTTTGCCGCCAGAATCGCAAGTTCCTTGGGTGTCATACGCATTCCTCACTTTCTTCCAAGTACACACTGTAGTTTCTTCTATTTTCGATTCTATTTGCTGTTAATTATAGCCATCCCGGAGGTGTATCGTCAATCCCCGCGCCATCCGGCTCCGGAGGCGCCGGCTCCACAGGCGGTTCTGGCTCCCCGCTGCCCGTTCCACCGGAGGGATCGCCGGTTGCCGCAGGGTCAGTGGGGGGGCTTGTCGGGTCCGCAGGCGTTTCCCCCTCCCCGGCCGCTGTGGGGGGCTCAGGGTTCTCCACAGGGGCTGCGGGGTCGCTGCCGCCAATCCCTGGATCGGAGGCAGGCGGCTCCCCACCCTCCTGGTTCGTATCGGAGGGCGTTCCAGGGAGCTGCGGCAGGGTCACAGGATCTCCAAGCCCCAGGTCATCCCCCGGAACCGTCCCCGGAAGGGCGGGCTCCTCCAGGGGCGTGCCCTTCTCATCCGTATAGACAGGGTTGCCCGATTCGTCCAGGATGAAATAGCGGCCTTCCTCGTCCTGCTCTGGCTTGGCCGGCGGTTTGCCGTATACCAGGTTCCCGTCATCGTCATAATATGCCTCGCCCCGGCGCACCGCCATGACGGCATTGTGCCGCGTGTCCCGGAGGGAGCCCGTGGAGGACGCAATATCGCCATTGGAGAGGATGCTCATGGCATCAAGCATGGAGGTACTGACCCGCTGCTCATAGGGGTTGAACCGCTCATTGACCAGCTCCACCACCTGTTTGGGATAGATGGTGACATAGGACTGCTCCTGATTGGTGTCCCTGCTCCAAGCGGCCCCCCAGTAGTCGCCGGGGAGGGTGCAGGTATACACATCGTTCATGTTCAGCGCCGGCGCACCGTTCAGCCCCAGCGCGTTGGAGGCAAACCAGACGACAGAGCCGAATTCCAGATCCGTCTCCACATTCTCCATCGCCAGATCGATATACGCCTTAATTTTCCCCCAGTGCTGGATGCTCAGGCACTCCTTGATAAGGGCCTTCATAAAATTCTGCTGGACCTCCACCCGCTTGATGTCCCCCTCGCTGTAGCGGCGGAACCGGACCAGCTGCATGGCGTGCTCCCCATCCAGGGTTTGCACCCCCTTTTTCAGATGGATATGCAGATCCTGATAGGGGTCGTCGTAGTTCATATCCTGGGGCACGTCAAACTCCACCCCGCCAATGAGGTCCACCAGCTCCACAAACATGCTCAAATCCACCTTGACATAAAAGTCCGGTTTAAAGCCTACCAGCTTCTGAATCCGGCCCGCCAGGGAATCGACACTGTTGCCGGTGCGGGAATAGATGGAGTTGATCTTCTTGATGTCCCATCGCTCGTTGACCATGGTGTCCCGGGGGATGCTCATGATGTTGACATCCTGCTCCTTGGTGTCGTAGCTCGCCACCATGATGGTATCGGTGTTGCCGTCGCCCTTGTCCGTGCCCACCAGCAGGAAGGTGTACACCCCCTCCTTCCGGTTGCCGGATACGGTGGGCATGTCGCCGTCATAGCCGTCGTCCGGGTACAGCTCATCGTCCGTAGGGCCCTCCGGTTCATCCGCCGTTTTTTCCGGCTGGACCGGCTTGGCCGCAGCCGGTGGGGTGGGCGTGACATTCTCACTCGGCAGCGTGGGGGGCTTGATCCACATTTTCAGCACCACCACTACCACGATGATAAACACCGCCAGGCACCCCAGGGACGCTGTCAGGATTTTCCCCTTGCCTGAGTCCCAGTAGGCTGTCCAACGCTCCCGCAGCCCCGGCCCCTGCTCCTCCGCAAAGGGGTCCGGCGCGGACGGCGTCGCAAAGGGGTCTTCCACCGTCTCCCGGTGCGGCCCTCTCTCCCCTCTCCCTTTCTCGGGGCGGGAGGCTTCTCTTCTTCCTTTATACGCCATGTCTCTCTGTCCTTTCGGGATGGATAGTCTCGTTTACTGTACTGCGGGCGGCGGCTCTGGTTCACCGCTGTCCGTCCCGCCCTCCGGGGGGATGGGGTCTGCCGGCGGCGGCGTGGGCTCCGGCGGCAGCTCCGGCTCTGCCGGAGCCTCCGGGTCTACGGACGCATCCGGCGGCGGCTCCGTATCGGATGGCCCGCCGGGCGCACCGGGCTCCGCCGTTCCTGTATTGGTCTCGTCTGTACCGCCTGTGCTGCCAGGCTCGCCGCCCGGCTCTATGACGGAGGGATCGCCCGGCTCATCAGCAGGCGGGCTGTCGGGCTGCTCCCCGCTGCTGTTTCCGGGGTTCTCCGTACCGGGGTCCCCTGCTGGGGCCTGCCCGTCAGAACCCGCCGGGTCCTCCTCGGGCGGCTGGGGGGTGTCGTCAACCGGGTCCTCCGGCTCGCCGCTGGGCACAGGGACGACTGGGTCCGCAATAACCCCGGTGGGGTCAGTGGTGGTTACGCCGCCCCCGGCGGTGCCGGAAGTGGAGGCCGGCGAGGCCCACCGGGAATCCAGCAATTCGCCGTTCGTCACATAGCAGGAGCCGTCGGCATTCCGGGCAATAATCTGGATATCCTTCTCTGTGATCGGCCGGTTGTAGGGGTTGAATTGATCGTTCACCAGGGGCACAATTTCCTCCCCATTGGGCAGGAAATAGTACTCCCCCCGGTACTTGCCCACATCAATATAGGGCAGTGTACTGGACTGCATCGTATCCAGATTGACCCCCAAAGCCTGGGAGGCAAACCACATCAGCTCGTTCACCTTCAAATCCGTATCCACGTTGTCCATGAAGATGTTGATGAAGCTGCCGATCTTGGTCATATTCTTCAGCTGTAGGACCTCCTTGGCCATGGCCTTGAGGAAGTCCCGCTGGGTGGTCATACGGCCGGTGTCATTGTACCCGGCCTTGTAGCCGTTGTCGTTGCGGTAGCGAAGCATCCCCATGGCCTGCTGGCCGTTGAGGGTCTGGAGGCCCTTGTTGAGATGGATATGGAGATCCTGGTAGGGGTCGTCGTAGTTCATATTCCGGGGCACGTCGAACTCCACCCCGTCCACGGCGTCCACCAGCTCCCCCACGGCCTTCCATTCAATGATGACGTAGCGGTCCGGCATCACGCCGGTGAGGCAGGCCACCTGCTTTTTCAGGTTTTCCAGCCCGCCGCCGCTGGACTCCTTGGCGTTGTAGACGCTGTTGATCTTCTTATTACTCCAGGAGACGTTGACGGCGGTATCCCGGGGGATGCTCATCATGTTCACCTGCTGGTTGGGCACATCGTAGGATACCAGGATGATGGTGTCCGTATTCCCGCCGCCGCCGGTGTCCCGCCCCAGCAGGAGGAAGGTGAAGTAGTCCTTCTTCCGGCCGAAGAGCTCGTCTGTGTCCTCCTCCCCCTGGGTTTTATTGGGGTTGTTATCCGTGACGCTGGGCCGGTCGTTGCTGCTCACATCCGGCGGGCGGACGTACAGCGTCCACACCACAGCGATGGCAGCGGCAATCGCCGCCACACAGCCCAGCGCAATCAACAGCTTCCGTTTCCCGCCGGGCTGTTTCTTCTGTTCCTCCGCAAAGGGGTCGCCGTCCCTGTTCCGGCCGCCGGCCTCCCGTTTGCCTCTTGTCCTGCTCATGTCAGTTTTCCTTTCAGATAATCCCTCGCACGCACACTGTTGGAATGGACCGCCACCCCTCGTTTTTTCAGATCATGCACTGCCATTTTCAGCCCCAGGAGCACAGCCCGGTCCAGATCCTGGAACGCCAGCGCCCGCAGCTCCGTCAGGCCGCCGAAATCCCGGGTGGGCTCGATGTAGTCCGCCAGATAGATGATCTTCTCCAAGGTGGTCATAGCCGCCCTGCCGGTGGTGTGCCAGCGGATGGCGCTCACCACCGCCTCACTCTCACCGAACATGTGCTCCGCCACTGCGGCGCCGGTGATGGCGTGGAGCAGCTTTTCCTCCTGCCGCTCCTCCGGGTCCAGCGCGATACCATATTGACGGCAGAGGGCCATATGTTGTTCCCGGTCCAGCTTTTTTGTGCAGTCATGGAGCAGGGCGGCCCGGCGGGCGGCCTGCCCATCCTCCCCCCAGCGGCAGGCCAAGGCGGCGGCAGTCCCCTCCGTGCCCAGCACATGGGCAATCCGCCTGTGGCGCAGCATGGACATCGCCACGCACCGCAGATCCTCCAGGGGCAGGTCCTTCAAGTCCGCCCCCGTGCCGTAGAGCCCCTCCCGCAGGATATAGCCATAGACCGCCGGGGCAAGAAATGCCCGCCCCTCCCCGCAGGCTAACTGCCCGCGCAGCTGGGTGGATGAGATATCGATAATCTGGGGCAGGCGGACAATCTTCACATCCGCGCCCATCGCCTGCTCCAGATACCGCTTCTGGCTCTCCAACAGGCCGTTCCCGCCCGCCTCCTCCCGTGAGAAAGCGCACAGGGTACACATGCCCGCGATTTCCTCCGGCTCCCGCCAGGTCTGGAAGGACAGGAACATGTCCGTCCCCAGCAGCAGGAAGAGGCGGTCCCCCCGCAGCTTCCGCTTCAGCTCCCGCAGGGTGTCCACAGTGTAGCTCTTCCCCTCCCGCCGCAGCTCCAGATCCAGCACCTCCACCTCGCATGGGGCCTCGATGGCCTCCGCACCCAGGCGGGCCATCTCCAGGCGGTCCCGGGATGAGGGCGCGTCCTCCAGACGCTTGTGGGGCGGTACGCCGGTGGGGATCATGCACAGCTTATCCAGACGCAGCCTCTCCGCAGCGCAGCGGGCCGCCTCCATATGCCCCAGATGGATGGGGTTGAAGGTCCCTCCATAAATTCCGATCCTCACGGTGCAGCCTCTTTCCTTTCATGACTTCATCGAAACTACGGTAGCATAGGCCAGCGCCGCTGTCAACCTCTTTGTTGCGGTTTTCGGTCCCGAACCAGCTCAATTTTCCGCTTGCTTTTGTCGTAGTGCTGGCGGTAGAGGACAAACTTGGTCCCAATCACCTGCACCGCCTCGCTGCGGGTGAGCCGGGCCATCTGCTCGCAGGCCTCCCGGGCTGTAAGCAGGGAGTTCTCCAGGACCTTGCACTTGATGATCTCCCTGGCCTCCAGGGCGTCGTTGGCCTGCTTGACGATGTTGCTGCTGATGCCGTCTTTGCCGATATGGACGATGGTATCGATGGTGTTTGCGACGCCCCGGAGCTGGGCGCGCTGCTTACTGGTCAGTTCCATATGCTTCCTTTCTGCCTCTACTGTTTCCCCAGGTACGCCCGGAGCTTCCCGTCAAACACCGCCAGGGCCTTCCCACGGTGGGAGACCGCCGCCTTTTCCTCCGCTGTCAGCTGGGCGTAGGTCTTGCGCAGCTCCGGCAGGAAAAACACCGGGTCATAGCCAAACCCGCCGTCCCCCTGGGGGGCAAAGGCGATGGTCCCTGGACAGATGCCCTCGGCCTCGATGGTATCGCCGTTGGGGAAGACGCAGGCGATGGCGCTGGTGAAGTGGGCGGCGCGGGTCTT
>JAAWKB010000001.1 GCA_022797115.1 Oscillospiraceae bacterium | reverse complement strand
CTGTTCCTTCCATTCCGATACCGTTTCCTTCGTCACCTTCCTCCTGCCCTGCCACAGCGCAAATTTCTTTACTTCCCTCATGTATTTCTCGATTGTCCCTAGTTCCCGTTCCTCTCGTCCCAGTTGCCTCTTGAACTCCCCAAGCCGCTCCTTACCAATCTCTCTGCCGCCCATCTTCTTCTGCTCCTTTCCAGTAAATATGCTTTGTACGGAACCCATTTTACTAGATTAGACCTTGTTTGCAAACAGGGGACAGTGTTCCCATGCAATACAGCCTCCTTACAGGTCTGCGCTGAGCCAGATGGTATCATTGAAATGGACTGCTACCACTCCACGGGTTGGAATATCCGTGCTTGGATGGAAGAAAAACAGCTTTTTGCTAAAACCGCTCACACTATTGACCGGATAAGCTATATTGTCCTTTACAGCCGCATTCGAGGCATATTTCATCTTCAAAATCACAGTTGGCGCAGCCCTCATCGGTACATCAGGAATTTCACATACAATATTCCTTGCGTTGGAATAGTCTCTATATCCCGTAAAGTGGGCATCTACCCCCCCTATGCACTTAAAATACCGTCTGCTTTTTATCAGCTCCTGTGTCTGATCCGGCGGCGGGCCATTGAGCAGCCATCTCCCCCCTTCGTCCTGATGTGCCAGGCTCTGGGCGGAGCCCATCTCCAGCTTGACGGCCCGAACAAGGCAGGGCTCATCTGATACGAGGACAAACCTGATAATATGAATGCCGGGAAGGCTGTCCAGGTCATAACACTCAAACCGGTCCTCGTCATTTCCTGTAAAGCCGCTGGTGCTGACCCCCCATTCAATCCTCCCTGTGGCGGTTATCAGGGTCCCATTTACCATGGCGGAGATCGTTACCACATCGGCAGCAGAGACACGGGAATCCTCAATATAGCTCTGGAATATGACATAGGGGGTTCCGGGAGTTTTTTGAATCACGATTCCGTCCCTCTGCACCTTTACAGCCCCCGTGCCGTTTATCCTCCACCTGTCAATCGTGTACCCCTCGCTTGCGTATTCCTCCGCGCCTCTCTGGTTGATCGGATTTACGAAATACCAGTTGTCGAGCAGATTGGGATTTGTGATCTGATCCATGCTGACCAGCTCCCGCCATGCGGTCCAGTTCGGGTTGTTTGCGTAGTAAAATCCCCTCGTCAGAACCCTCCCCTTGACTCCGGGGGCGTATGTCCCGAAAATCGTTTGCGTAACCGAGACGTGCGCCTCCATATAGTCGCTTCGCGATACCACGACATTCCAAAGCCCCCCTTTATTTCCCATGGAACCCGGTTCATCCAGCCAGGTATAGGTCCCCGGCTCTAGGATGTCATCCAGCAAGGCCACGTCTCCGGACACACCCCCTCTGTCCAGATCTACGCCGATCTCCAGCCCCCCAGCCGATCTTGCCAGCTTTATCCTGTCCCCGGCGGTAATGGACAATGCGGAGACGCCGTCCTCGCGGAATCCAACCAGCTGGCCAGACTGACCGGCCAGCTGGTCCTGTTTGCTGTCCAACTCCATTTTTATCCTTCCATATAGATGCTTTAGTCCCTCTAAATCCAAGTATTTTTCCACTGCCTATGCTCCTTTCTTAGTAATATAATAATGAAGCAATTTCCAGAAACGAGGCGCAAGCGATGCTGCACAGCGGAACAGGACGCGTCGATCTGTGAGCTGCCGCGGGGGCACAGCAGGCTGTTGCGCTGCTAACCACTCATTTTGAGAATTGCTCTAAGCTGGGAGGCGCACAGGCAAAAGTAACTGCGAAACGTATGACCGGTTTCGTGGGTACTGCCCGGCTTCTATCCTGCTCCGACACGCTTGGACATCCCTCGCGGTGAAATGCCCCTTGCTATTGGCAGATAAATTTGATAAACTATAACCAATTATGCGTTTTAACCCGGAGGGATCTATGGCAAGTGAAAGAAAGCAACAGTATGGCAACGAGTCCATCAGCGCCCTGAAAGGAGCAGACCGGGTCCGCAAGCGGCCCGGCGTCATTTTTGGCTCCGACGGCCTGGAGGGCTGTGAACATGCGGTATTTGAAATCCTGTCCAACTCCATCGACGAGGCCCGGGAGGGCCACGGGCGGCTGATCACCGTCACCAGCTATCTGGACCACAGCGTGGAGGTGGAGGACCAGGGCCGGGGCTGCCCGGTGGACTGGAACGAGAAGGAGCAGCGTTGGAACTGGGAGCTGGTCTTCTGTGAGCTCTACGCTGGCGGGAAGTACGGCAACAACGAGGGGGAGAATTACGAATACTCCCTGGGCCTCAACGGCCTGGGCTCCTGCGCCACCCAGTACGCATCAGCGTACATGGACGTCACCGTCTGGCGGGACGGCTACACCTACCAGCTCCATTTCAAAAAGGGGGAGATCCAGGGCGAACCGGGCAAGGAGCTGGAAAAAACGCCCCTTACCAAGCGGAAGACCGGCACCAGGACCCGCTGGATGCCGGACCTGGAGGTGTTTACTGATATCGCCATCCCCCCGGAGTACTTTGCCGGGGTGATGAAGCGGCAGGCGGTGGTCAACGCCGGCATCACCTTCCGCCTGCGCCTGGAGACGGCGCCGGGGAAGTTCGAGACCACGGAGTTCGCCTACGAAAACGGCATTGCCGACTACGTGCGGGAGTTGGCCGGGGAAGAACCCCTGACGGAGCCCGTGTTCTGGGAGACCGAACGCCGGGGCCGGGACCGGGCGGACAAGGACGAGTACAAGGTGAAGCTCTCCGTGTCCTGCTGCTTCTCCAACCGCACGGCGGTGGTTGAGCACTACCACAACTCCAGCTGGCTGGAGCACGGCGGCAGCCCGGAGAAGGCCGCCAAGTCGGCCTTTGTGGGGGCCATTGACGGCTGGCTGCGCCAGAACAACAAGTACCAGAAAAGCGAGGCAAAGGTCACTTGGGGGGACATTGAGGACTGCCTGGTGCTGGTCAGCAGCAATTTCTCCACCCAGACCAGCTATGAAAACCAGACCAAGAAGGCCATTACCAACAAATTCGTCCAGGAGGCCATGGCGGAATTCCTGCGCAGCCGCCTGGAGATCTACTTCATCGAGAACCCCAGCGACGCGGTGCGCATCGCAGAGCAGGTGCTCATCAACAAGCGCAGCCGGGAGCAGGCGGAGAAGGCCCGGCTGAATGTGAAAAAGAAGCTCTCCGGCTCCATCGACATCGCCAACCGGGTGCAGAAGTTCGTGGACTGCCGGACCAAGGACGTCTCCCGGCGGGAGATCTACATCGTGGAGGGCGACAGCGCCCTGGGCAGCGTGAAGCTGAGCCGGGATGCGGAGTTCCAGGGCATCATGCCGGTCCGGGGCAAGATCCTCAACTGCCTGAAAGCGGACTACGCCCGCATCTTCAAAAGCGAGATCATCACGGACCTGATGAAGGTGCTGGGGTGCGGCGTGGAGGTGCAGAACAAGCATGTCAAGGACCTGAGCACCTTTGACATGGGGAGCCTGCGCTGGAACAAGGTCGTCATCTGTACCGACGCGGACGTGGACGGGTTCCAGATCCGCACCCTGATCCTGACCATGCTCTACCGGCTGTGCCCCACCCTCATCCAGGAGGGGTACGTCTACATCGCTGAATCCCCCCTCTTCGAGATCAACTGCGGGGAGAAGACCTGGTTTGCCTACTCCGAGAAGGAGAAGGCGGAGATTGTCAAGGGCCTGGAGGGCAAAAAGGTCAAGATCGACCGCTCCAAGGGCTTGGGTGAGAACGACCCGGACATGATGTGGCTGACCACCATGAACCCGGAGACCCGGCGGCTGATCAAGGTGATGCCCGAGGATATGGAGGCCACCAGCCAGATGTTTGACCTGCTCTTGGGGGACAACCTCCAGGGGCGCAAGGACCATATTGCCAACGAAGGGTACAAATTCTTGGATCTGGCGGACATCTCATAGCCGCCGGCTGGTAAAGGAGGAAACGACAAGATGGTTTTACATGTCTATTACACCTGCAAGCCCGGCATGGCCGTTGCTTTCATCCTCTCCCTCAAGGAGAGCGGGCTCCAGGAAAAGATCCGGGCAGAGGACGGCTGCCTCCAGTACGACTACTGCCTCTCCTATGAACAGAAGGATACCGTTGTACTGCTGGAGCGCTGGCAGGACGAGGCCGCCCAGGCCGCCCACATGGCCCAGCCCCACATGGAGGACGTCCGCCGCCTCAAGGCGGCATACACCATTGATACCAGGCTGGAGCGGTTCGCGTAACGCCCGCCGGATAAAGGAACGATTATGCCTAAGAAAAAGCAGCCAGATGAAGCAAAGCCCAGGGTAGACAACCCTAATGTGATGGGATTGCAGGCCGCCGTGCTGGAGCAGCCCATCACCGAGACCCTGGAGACCAATTTCATGCCCTACGCCATGAGCGTCATCATGTCCCGTGCCATCCCAGAGATCGACGGCTTCAAGCCCTCCCACCGCAAGCTCCTGTACACCATGTACAAGATGGGCCTGCTCACCGGGGCCCGGACCAAATCCGCCAACATCGTGGGCCAGACCATGCGCCTCAATCCCCACGGCGACGGGGCCATCTACGAGACCATGGTCCGCCTCTCCAAGGGCTACGGCGCTCTGCTCCACCCCCTGGTGGACAGCAAGGGCAACTTCGGCAAGGTCTACTCCCGGGATATGGCCTATGCCGCCAGCCGGTACACGGAGGCGAAGCTCGCCCCCATCTGCCAGGAGCTCTTCCGGGACCTGGACCAGAATGCGGTGGATTTCGTGGACAACTACGACAACACCATGAAGGAACCGGCCCTGCTGCCCACCACCTTCCCCAACATCCTGGTCTCCGCCAACCAGGGCATTGCCGTGGGTATGGCCAGCCAGCTGTGCGGCTTCAACCTGGCGGAGGTCTGCGACACCACGGCGGCCTACCTGAAAAACCCGGGCTGCGACCTCTCCGCCACCCTCCTGGCCCCGGACTTCCCCACCGGCGGGGAGATCATCTACGACCGCTCCGCCCTGGACGAGGTCTACCGCACCGGCCGGGGGTCTGTCAAGATCCGGGGCAAGTACCGCTATGTCAAGAGCGAAAACGTCGTTGAGATCTACGAGATCCCCTACACCACCACCACCGAGGCCATCATTGACAAGGTGGCGGAGCTCATTAAGGCGGGCAAGCTCCGGGAGGTCAACGACATGCGTGACGAGACCGACCTGTCCGGCTTAAAGCTGGCCATCGACCTCAAACGCGGCGTGGACCCGGACAAGCTGATGGCAAAGCTCTACCGGGCCACCACCTTGCAGGACAGCATCAGCTGCAATTTCAACGTCCTGGTGGCCGGGATGCCCCGTGTCATGGGGGTGCGGGAGCTGCTGGAGGAGTGGTGCGCCTGGCGCACGGAGTCCGTCCGGCGGCGGGTGGCCTTCACCCTGGGCAAGAAGCGAGACAAGCTCCATCTGCTCAAGGGCCTCAAGCGCATCCTGCTGGACATTGACAAGGCCATACGCATCATCCGGGAGACAGAGGAGGAGGCTGAGGTCATCCCCAACCTGATGATCGGCTTCGGCATTGACCAGATCCAGGCGGAGTATGTGGCGGAAATCCGCCTGCGCAACATTAACAAGGAGTACATCCTCAAGCGGGTCCAGGAGGAACAGGCCCTGCGTGATGAGATCGACGACCTGGAGGATCTGGCGGGCAATGCCGGGCGGATCAAGCAGGTCATTATCAGCGAGCTGGAGGCGGTGAAGACAAAGTATGCCCAGCCCCGGCGGACCACCATCGTCTATGAGCATGAGATCACCGGCTACGACGAGGCGGAGGAGACGCCGGACTATCCGGTGACGGTATTCCTGTCCCAGGAGGGGTATTTCAAGAAGATCACCCCCCAGTCCCTGCGCATGGCGGACATCCAGAAATTCAAGGAGGAGGACAGCCTGCGCCAGAGCTGCGAGGCCACCAACCGGGCGGAGGTCATGTTCTTCACCAACAAGCAGCAGGTCTACAAATGCCGCCTCTCGGACTTTGACGACAGCAAGGCCAGCGTCCTGGGGGACTACCTCCCCAGCAAGCTGGGCATGGACCCGGAGGAGGGCGTGGTCTCCATGATCCTGCCGGGGGACTATACGGGGGCGCTGCTGTTCTTCTTTGAGAATGGCAAGGCGGCGCGGGTGGAGCTCTCCGCCTATGCCACCACCTCCAACCGCCGCAAGCTCACCGGCGCATACAACGGCAAAAGCCCCCTGGCGGCCCTCCTGCACCTGCGGGAGGACCGGGAGGTGGCCCTGGTCTCCAGCGAGCCCCGGGCGCTGGTGTTCAACACCGCGCTGCTCGCCCCCAAATCCACCCGCACCACCCAGGGCGTCCAGGTGATGACGCTGAAGGCCAAGCACCATCTGGCGGAGGCGTCTGTCCTGGAGGACAGCGCCATCACGAACCCCGCCCGCTACCGCTGCCGCGCCATCCCCGGCGCCGGGGCGTTGGTCAAGGACGAGGACGGCGGGCAGCTGCGCCTGCTGTAGAAGGCCCGCTACTGTGATCGAAAAATCAACACGCCCACCCAGCCAGGGACATCCCTACTGGGTGGGCTTTTCCCTCTTGACAAACGGATGGTTTTGGCATATAGTTCATATTATGAACTATATGCCAAGGAGGCGTATGCCCATGCTCAACGAGGAGCTCCTGACGGTCTGGCTGCGGCTGACCAGCATTATTGACAACCAGCGGCTGGTGTCCGGCCTGCCCTTCAACGAGGCCGTCGTCTGCAACCTGCTGGCCAAGGCCCAGCAGGAGGGCCGCTGCCTCACTGCCAGCGACCTCTGCGCCCACACGCGGATTTTGAAATCCCAGATGAACGCCATCCTGGTCTCCCTGGAGCGCAAGGGCGTCATCGCCCGGCAGCGGTCCCAGCAGGACCGGCGGCAGGTGGAGCTGCGGCTTCTGCCGGAGGGCCTGGACAGCTACAGGGCCGCCCATGGCCGGGTGCTGTCCATGGTGGACCGGCTGATTGATGAAATGGGAGAGGACTCTGTGCGCACTTTGCTCCCCCTGCTCCGCCAGGCGGCGGATATTTTTGACAACATGGAGGTATGACCCAATGGCCATCCGCATCATTACCGACTCTTCCGCTGATTTTGAACCCACTGTCGCCAGGCGGCGGCAGATCGACATTGTCCCCATGACCATCCAGTTTGGCAGCGTCTCCTTTATCGCCGGGAAGACGATTTCCAACGAAGTTTTTTACCAGCTCCTGCAAGAGGGCAAGGAGAACCCCTCCACCTCCCAGCCCACCCCCGCCGCATTCCTCCAGCTCTTTGAGGAGGCCCGTGACGCGGGGGACCAGGTGGTGGTCGTCCTGCTCTCCGGCAGCCTGAGCGGCACCCTCCAAAGCGCCGTCATTGCCAAGGGCATGTGCGACTATGAGCCCATCTACATCGTGGACAGCCGCAGCGCCACTGCCGGCATCCAGCTGCTGGTCAACTACGCCTGCAAGCTCCGGGACAGCGGCCTGCCCGCCGCCGGCATCGCCCAGGAGCTGGAGCGGCTGAAGGAACGGGTGCGCATCTTCGCCGTCATCGACACCTTGGAATACCTGCGCCGGGGCGGGCGGCTGACAGGCTTTCAGGCTGGGCTGGGCGCGGTGACAAAGCTCAAGCCCGCCATCACTGTCCGGGACGGGGAGGTCTCCATTGTAGGCAAGGCTTTCGGTACCGCCGCCGCCGTCAAGCAGCTGCTCAAACTGCTGGAGGAACACCCCATTGATGACAGTTTCCCTTCCTACTTCCTCTACAGCGACGACAAGGGCCGGGAGGAACTGCTGCTGCCCAAGCTGCGGGAGCGGGGAACCCTGCCCAAGCGGCTGCACTACTGCTGTGTAGGCCCCACCATCGGCACCCACATCGGGCCGGGGGCCCTGGGGATGGCGTATATCGGCCAGGACATATAAGCCGCTGTATTCCTGTCCGGCGGGCAGGTTGAGCAGAGATGGACAGATCTTTTGGTGCGTATTCGCGCAAAAGCATCTGTTTCTATTGACATCAGCGGGAAATCAGTCTATAGTATAAAGCGACAATGAAATAGAATGAATGTCTTCAAGGCAGGGTGAAATTCCCGATCGGCGGTAAAGTCCGCGAGCGTGTAAACGCTGATTTGGTGAAAGTCCAAAACCGACAGTATAGTCTGGATTAAAGAAGGTTGTTGAATTTGTCGGAAGGATTCTGACAACATGCACTTTTCTGCCTGACCAGATGAATGCTTTGCAGACATTTTCAATACACCTGAAATTGATGGCACCTAAAGGCATTGCATTGCTTTTAGGTGCCTATATTTTTTAGGAGGTATTTTTCATGGATCGTAAAGTCAAACAGCTCACAGCAATCGGTATGCTTTGCGCCCTCGCCTATGCCGCCACTGTAATCGGGCGAGTCCCTCTTGTGCTCTTTTTGAAGTACGACCCCAAGGATATTATCATTGCAATCAGCGGATTGATGTTCGGGCCGGCCGCCTCATTGGGGGTTGCCTTACTTGTTTCATTTGTCGAAATGCTTACGATCAGCGAAACCGGTATTTGGGGGTTCTTAATGAATGTTATTTCAAGCGCATCCTTTTCCTGTACCGCGGCCTTTATCTATCAGAAGCGGCCAAAATTTTCTGGAGCGATGATGGGGCTGCTTTGCGGATGGGGGTGCATGGTTTTCGTCATGCTGCATTGGAACGGTCTCATTGCCCCTATTTACATGGGCTATCCCAGAGAAACTGTCAGAGAATTGCTCATCCCGGTATTTCTCCCCTTTAACCTGCTGAAGGGCGGTGTCAATGCTGTCATTACGATCTTCTTATATAAACCAATTGTTACCGTCCTGTTATATCGGAACAACTCCACCTCCCGTAAAAGCTGAGGCAAGAGAACATTTGTCAAAGGGGGCTTATTTATAACTTTCTAATTGGAAAAAGCATATAATTTTTCCCTGTCTGTGGACAAGTAAAATCATGGACTGCCCCCACCAATGGAATGAAATGATCTTCCAGGTATTTTATGGCCTTTGAAAAGGTATCCTCATCTTCACATTCTACATAAATATATTCATAGCCAGGAATAATCCATTTTATCCAACCGTTGGGAGCTTCCGCGTCATCCCGGCATTCCACTCCGGCAAGGTAAAGACCCTTTCTGAAATCTTCCCATGGATAGAATGAATGGGAGAAATCAGACATAGCTCCCCATATGCCAACGATATTTCCATTTTTATCTTTTTTAGCTAAATGCTGAACTTCTCCAAAATGAGAATTTGCATCAATCCATAATCTTTGAATAAAACCTTCTCCGTCTAAAGTTGAACCTTCTTTCCCTATCACAACAAAAGATTCTTTTATGCACTTTTCAGCTTTCATATTCTCCCCCATAAATCCCGATTTGTCGAACTGGCACGAGCAAAGTATACCTCCACTCCGCAAGATGTTCAACTCCCTTCCTGACGTATTGCGGAGATTCCCTGCCATTATTCTTTTAGAAAACCTGCCGGGCCGGATTTTTCCTGGAAAAGTAGTTGACAAATTGGGGGAATTTCTATACTATTGTATCGATACTGCGGACCGTACCCCGCCCCTGCCGGGGCGGGGCCGGTTTTTTCCGTTACCCTGTCAGAAAAAAAGGATGGGATGCTTTTTCGCGCAGCGGCGCAAACAGGAGCATTTTAGGAGGACAACACAACCATGGACTACAACAAAACCATTAACCTTCCCAAGACGGAATTCCCCATGCGGGCGGGCCTGCCGGCCCGCGAGCCTGGTATGCTGGAGAGCTGGGAGAAGATGGACCTCTACCACGAGCTGCTGAAAAAGAACGAGGGCAAGCCCCGCTTCTCCCTCCACGACGGCCCCCCCTTCTCCAACGGCGCACTCCACATGGGCCACGCCCTGAACAAATCCATCAAGGATTTCATCGTCCGCTCCGCCGCCATGCGGGGCTGCTATACCCCCTATATCCCCGGCTGGGACAACCACGGGATGCCCATCGAATCCGCCATCATTAAGAAGAACAAGCTCAACCGGAAGAAGATGAGCGTGCCTGAGTTCCGCTCCGCCTGCCACGAGTTTGCCCAGCACTATGTGGACGTCCAGCGGGAGGGCTTCAAGCGCCTGGGCGTTGTGGGCGATTGGGAGCACCCCTATCTCACCATGGACCCCGGCTTTGAGGCCGAGGAGGTCAAAATTTTTGGGGAGATGTACAAGAAGGGCGTCATCTACAAGGGCCTCAAGCCCGTCTACTGGTGCCCCCACGACGAGACGGCCCTGGCCGAAGCGGAGATCGAGTACCAGGACGACCCTGTCACCACGGTCTATGTCAAATTCCCCCTCCATGACAGCCAGGGGAAGCTCGCCGCCTATGACAAGGACAAGCTGTTTTTCGTGATCTGGACCACCACCATCTGGACCCTGCCCGGCAACCTGGCCATCGCCCTGCACCCCCGGGAGAGCTACGCCCTGGTCAAGGCAGGGAACGGCGAGATCTATATTCTGGCCGAGGCCCTGGTGGAGAAGGTCATGAAGGTGGGCGGCGTGGAGGACTATGAGATTGTAGAAACCCATCCCGGCTCCTTCTTTGAGTATATGCAGGCCGGCCACCCCTTCCTGCCCAAGACCAGCCAGCTGGTGACGGCGGAGTACGTCACCATGGACTCCGGCACCGGCTGCGTCCACACCGCCCCCGGCTTTGGCGCGGACGACTACCAGACCTGTAAGCGGTACGGCATGGAGATGGTTGTGCCTGTCAACGACCAGGGCCGCCACACTGAGTACGCCGGCAAATATGCCGGCATGACCACCGACGAGTCCAACCCCGCCATCCTGGCGGATATGAAGGAGAGCGGGGCCCTCTTCGCCAGCGAGGACATCACCCACTCCTACCCCCACTGCTGGCGGTGCAAGCACCCCATCATCTTCCGTGCCACCCCCCAGTGGTTCTGCTCCGTGGACGCTTTCAAGGATGCCGCCGTGGCGGCCACGGAGGACGTGCGCTGGCTCCCCGGCTGGGGCAAGGACCGGATGGTTTCCATGATCCAGGAGCGTTCCGACTGGTGCATTTCCCGCCAGCGGCGGTGGGGCCTGCCCATCCCAGTGTTTTACTGCGAGGACTGCGGCAAGCCGGTGTGCGACGACGCCACCATTGCCGCCGTCTCCAGCCTGTTTGCCGCCGAGGGCTCCAACGCCTGGTATGAGAAGGACGCGGCGGCGATCCTGCCTGCCGGGTATCCATGCCCCCACTGCGGCGGCAGCCGCTTCACCAAGGAGGAGGACACCCTGGACGGCTGGTTCGACTCCGGCTCCACCCACTTTGCCTCCATGCAGAAGGACCAGGGCTTCTGGCCCGCCAACGTGTATATGGAGGGCCTGGACCAGTACCGCGGCTGGTTCCAGTCCAGCCTGCTCACCGCCGTGGGCGCACTGGGCA
Organism: Oscillospiraceae bacterium; assembly: GCA_022797115.1. Taxonomy (GTDB): domain Bacteria; phylum Bacillota; class Clostridia; order Oscillospirales; family Oscillospiraceae; genus Pelethomonas. Next base: position 64,792 of record JAAWKB010000001.1, on the reverse strand, counting down.
AGGGCGCGCCCTTCCAGGAGTGCGTCACCCACGGCTGGACCGTGGACGGCGAGGGCAAGGCCATGCACAAGAGCCTGGGCAACGGCGTGGACCCGGCGGATATCTTCAAGAAGTACGGCGCGGATATGATCCGCCTCTGGGCCGGTTCGGCTGACTACCATGCAGATGTGCGCTGCTCGGACAATATCTTCAAGCAGCTCAGCCAGAACTACCTCAAGTTCCGCAACACTGCCCGCTACTGCCTGGGCAATCTGGACGGCTTTGACGCGGACCGGCTGGTCTCCCCGGCGGAGATGCTGGAGCTGGACCGCTGGGCTGTCACCCGGCTCAACGCCCTGATGGAGCGGTGTGAGAGCGCCTATCAGAACTACGAGTTCCATGTGGTCAGCCACGCCATCAACGACTTCTGCGTGGTGGAGATGTCCAGCTTCTATCTGGATATCATCAAGGACAGGCTCTACTGTGAGGAGCGGGACGGCCTCCCCCGCCGCAGCGCCCAGACCGCCCTGTGGCTGATCCTGGACACGATGACCAAGCTCTTTGCCCCCATCCTGGCCTTTACCTGCGACGAGATCTGGCAGGCCATGCCGCACCGCGCCGGGGACGACGGGCGCAACGTGCTTCTCAATGAGATGAACAAGCCCTTCACGGACTACGCCCTGGATGCAGGCGCCATGGCCCGCTGGGACGAGACCATCAAGGTCCGCAGCGCCGTGAATGCCGCCCTGGAGTCCGCCCGGGCGGAGAAGAAGATCGGCAAGAGCCTGGAGGCCAAGGTGCGCCTGACGGTCCCCGCCGCCAGCGCGTTCCTGGCGGACATGGACGCAGACGCCTTGGCGGACGTGCTCATCGTCTCCCAGGCGGAGGCGGAGGCCGGGGTGGATCTGTCCGTCCAGGTGGAGCCCGCCCAGGGTATGAAGTGTGAGCGGTGCTGGAAGATCCTGCCCTCCGTGGGCCGGGACAGCGCGCACCCCACCCTCTGCGCCCGGTGCGCGGCTGTCGTGAGCCAGTTGACGGACTAAATAAATTCATTCTGAAAGCCCCGCCTGCATCACCGGCAATCCCGGTTGTGCAGGCGGGGCTTCGTCTTATTTCATGGATTTGCGGAGCTTCGCGTACAGACGCTTCGCCTCAGCCACATCCTCCCGGGATGCCTGGCCGTAGTAGCGCGCCCGGCGGTAGATCCCCTCCAGCGCCTCCAGCTCCGGCCGGTCCGCTGTCCAGGCGGCGGCCTTCCGGCTGACCTCCGCGCTGGTGTCTGCCGGGGCCAGCTCCACCCCGTTTTTCTGGCACAGCTTCAGGAACCGGCGGTACTGGCTGCGAACCCGCCCCGCATAAGTCCCCGGCAGGACAGGCCGCTCATCCTTGGGCGGCTCCGGGAGGGATGCCCGCTCCAGCTGGGCGGAGGCGTCCCCCTCCGGGCCCGGCCTGCGCCGGACCATCCAGCGGAAGAGCCATAGCGCGGCCCCTGCGGAGATCAGGATCACCAGGGCTGTCAAAAAGTCCCTGCCAAAGCCCTCGTTCACACCGGCCATCTTCTGGACCTTGAACAGGATATCGTCAAAGCTGGACATAGCGGGGGGCGGCTCCCCTCCTTTTTGGAACAGGAGGTTGATCAGCCCCACCACCAGCCGCAGCAGCAGCGGGAGAACCGTCATGCAGACAACCCCCACCGCCATGGCAATGCCCAGCAGCACCGGGACCACCACCCAAGTATACACAAATCCCACACAGGCCATGGACCAGTCGGTGCTGGCCAGCCACGCGCCCCCCAGCAGCAGGGCGACTGCCAGCCAGTTGCGGGCCTGATAGCGCCGCTGGCAGTAAATCTCCGGCCCGTGGCGGATGGAGCGCAGCAGCAGTACCGAGGACACAGCCGCAGTCAGGAACACCGGCATCCCCTGGGTGACGATGCTCTCCTGACAGCCGAAGAGGGCCGATAGGGGGGCAAAGGGCAAAAATGCCTTCCAGAGCAGGGAGAACACGTCGGCCTGCCATCCCCAGCGCAAGCTGTACTCCCCCTGCCAGGCCAGATAGGCGAGGTAGGCCAGGCCCGGCAGGGCGGCCAGCCTGTCCACTGTTCCCACGCCGAGCAGGAGCAGTATCGCCGGGACCAGGGCGGCCAGCCGCGCCCACCGCCGCCTCTGCAAGAGGGCGGAGAGGGCGAAGCAGGCGCTCTGGGCCAGCAGATTCGCCAGGGCCATGGACGCGCCGAAGGCCCCCGCCACTGTGCCGGCGAAGGTATAATAGAGCCCCAAATTGGAGAGGGCCCGCAAAAAGTGCATCAGAAGCATATCACGCCGCCTCCCTTGCCCGCAGGATGACTACGCTGCCCAGCTCCCGCAGCCGGGCTAAGGCGGCAGAGCCGTCCAGCTCCCCGCCCTGGGTGATGAGGATGCGCCCCCGTCCGGAGCCTGCGGCTGCGGCGTGCTCCAGCAGCCGCTCCCCAGGATAGCCGGCGCGGCAGCAGGCCCGGCCGAGCCGCTCCAGCAGCGCGGAAAAATGGAGGGGCCCCAGGCCCTCCTCCACATCGCTGACGGTGTAAAAGAGGGTTTCCGCATCCAGGGCATTGGTGGAGAAGCTGTACGCCACGCCGCGCTCCTCCAGCGCCCCGCACACCGTCCGGGCCAGGGAGAAGCAGACCTCCAGCTCCTCCGCTTCTGTGTCCGCATCCACGTTGAGCAGTACGGACACGGCGGGCTGGGCGGTGTGGTCGTAGTTCTTCACCATCAGGCCCATCCCCCGGGCGCTCTGTGTCCAAGAGATGGCCTTCATCGGCTCCCGGCCGGTGTACTCCCGGTAGCCCACAGTCAGCACCGGGTCCTCATGGATGAACCGGCGCACGGAGATCTCCCCCAGGAAACCGCCCAGCACTTCCCCCAGATCCCGCTGAGGCAGCCCCCGGGGGGCCACTGTGACAGCCCGGAAGCCGCTGGACCGGCGGACCTCCTCCCGCAGCCCCAAAAAGTCCCCGCCAGAGACCTCCAGGGAGGGGAGGCGGTAGAACCCCCGCCGGGATACGGATACCGGCAGGGCAAAGTGCGCCTCCTGCCGGGGGCGCAGCCAGGTGGTCAGCGCCATCTGCTTGCCTGTGATGGCGGCGCGGACGATGGCGCTTTCTCCCGGGCAGAAGGCGTCGGGCAAATCCTGCCGCAGCCGGAGGAACAGGACGTGCCGGGGCCCGGTGTTGCGCAGGGAATAGCGGAGATAGAAGGTCTCGTCCGGGTCCACCAACGTCTCCGAGGGGCTGCATCCCTCCCGGACATCCTCCAGGCTTTTCCTGGAGCGGCGCTCCAGCAGCAGCGCCAGGAGCGCCACAAACAGCACCGTCAGCAGCATCACACGCTCTCCAAGGGGACAGGGACGGCGTCCAGCAGCTCCCGGATCAGGCGTTCCGCCGTCCCGGCCCGGTTCCCGCCCGCCGGGGCGATCCGGTGGGCGAGCACATAGGGGGCGGCGTACTTCACATCCTCGGGGATGGCGTACTCCCGCCCCGCCAGCAAAGCCAGGGCCTGGGCGGCCTTGTAGAGGGCGATGGCCCCGCGGGTGGAGACGCCCCGGCTCAGCCGCCCGTCCTGGCGGGTGGCCTCCACGATGTCCATCAGGTAGCCCAGCACCTCCTGGCCCACCTGTACCTCCTGGCAGGCGGCGCGGACATAGGCGGTCTCCTCTGCGGACGCCGTCTGCTCCAGCTCCTCCAGCACCGCCTGGGTGGAGGGCCGGGCCACCACGCCCATCTCCTGCTCCCGGGTCATATAGCCCAGGGACAGGCGCATGAAGAACCGGTCCAGCTGGGCGTCAGGCAGGGGGAAGGTCCCGGCGGACTCGACGGGGTTCTGGGTCGCCATGACCAGGAAGGGCTCGGCCAGGACGGTGGTAACGCCGTCCACTGTGACCTGCCGCTCCTCCATGGCCTCCAGAAGGGCGGACTGGGTGCGGGGGGTGGCCCGGTTGATCTCGTCGGCCAGGACGACGTTGGCCAGCAGGGGGCCGGGCCGGAATTGGAAATCGCCGGTTTTCTGGTTGTAGAAATTGATGCCCGTCAGGTCGGAGGGCAGCAGGTCCGGCGTAAACTGGATGCGCTTGAACGCACCGCCGATGGTCCGGGCGAAGGCGCGCAGCAGCATGGTCTTGCCGGTGCCGGGGATATCCTCCAGCAGCACATGGCCTGAGCAGAGGAAGCACACCAGCACCAGGCGGATGGCGTCCTCCTTGCCCACAATGACTCTGGAGCAGTTTTGCAGGATCTTGTCGCGGTAGGCCGCGGCGCGGGAGAGATCAATCATTTCAGCAACCCCTTTCTACCGGCAGTATATCACACGGGCGGGGAAAAGTACAGGCTTACAGGGCCAGCGCGTCAATTTCCGCGTTGGTGATGCTTTGGATCTCAAAGGCCTGGCCCAGTGCGTCCCACTGGGAGCCTGTCCAGGCGTAATTCATCCCGGTTTCCTCCACGTTCCACACGTCGCCCGTCTCGTTCCCCTCCAGCGGGAGGGCGGCAAAGCTGGCCTTGCTGCCCTTATAGCGGTACATGGCGGTAATATCGCTTTTGAGGGCCACATCCGGTTTGTCCAGCAGGCTCTCCCAGCCCACATGGGCGGAGAGGACCCCCGCCTCCACGGCCAGGCCCGCGCCCACCTTCACGCCGCCCAGGGTCTGGGGGCCGGCCTCCGGCAGCGTGTAATTATACAGGTTCGCCAGCTTCTCCTTCTCGCCGTCGGTGTAGTTGTTGGCGGTCAGGCCCATGCCCTCCACCTTGTCCACCTTGCCGCCGGCCAGGGACTTGATCTTGCTCCACAGGTAGAGCAGGCCGTCAGAATCCAAATATTTGCTCATTTCAACAGCTCCTCCATTTCCAAATTTGTGATTGCCTCCACCGGTGCCGGGATGCGTGCGATGGCGCTGCGCAGGCCCGTAATGGCGTCCAGCGGGTGCTGATCCACCTCGTCCAGATGGCTCATGTACCGGTGGTCGGACATGGCCTTATCGCCGGAGGCGGGCACGCCCGCATCCTCATACGCGCCGGTTTCCGGGTTCCAGAGCCACCAGTTCCCGTCCTGGATGGTAGGCGGATGCAGCGCCGCACCCTCGGCCCGGGCCGCCGCCGCCAGGGCCTCGGCCCCCACCCGGGCCACCTGCTCGAGGTAGTTCAGGTAGGGGTCCTGTGGCCCCGCGGCCCCCACGCCGTCCGCCACCAGGGTGACGTAGGTCACGGACCGGATGACCACATTCCCCACGCTGTAGCGCAGCTCACACCGGCCGTATCCCTCCCGGGCGGTGTCGGCGGAGGTGATGTGCCAGAGGTAGGCGCCCTCCTCCCGCTCCAGGACCACCGGGTAGGACGGTGCGCCGCCGGGCGGGCGGTAGAGCAGCTGCACCGCCCCCGTCCCGCAGGATGATTCCCACGCCGCCGGTTCGGTAAAGGCCAGCTCCCGCGCCAGGTGCTCCCCCTGCTTTCCCAGGTAGAGCGTGCCGGGCCTGTCCACTATGTACCGCATGTGTCTTCTCCTTTCCAGCCGGCGCGCCTTTGATCGTCAACGCCGGCTCTATATAGGAGAAGACTGGGCGGGAAGTTTCCCTCCCCCATGCAACCGGGCCCGCCGGCGCGGGGTCCCGCGCCGGCGGGAGGGGGATCACTTGATGTATTGGGCAGAGGCGTAGCCGGTGTAGTCCCCGTAGCGCACCACGTACCAGTCCTCATACCGGCCGTAGACCCGCACCTGCGCGCCGTCGGGTATGCTGGCGATGATGGTGGAGCTGGTGTTGGGACGGCTGCGGAGGTTGAGCGCGCCGCCCCCGGCGTAAACGGTGGCGTCCCAGGGGTCGGTGGGCCAGATGAAGGGGATGCCGAAGTAGTCCGTCAGGCTCAGGACCAGGTTCCGGGCGATCTCCGTGAGGTTGTTCTCAATCCACCGCGCATCCTCCACGTTGTCGTGGTAGCCCAGCTCCAGCAGTACGGCGGGGAACTTGGAGTCGCGCACCTCCCCCAGGCTGGTGGTGGCGCGGGTGACGGCCCGGTCGGGCAGGGGGTAGATCTCCCGCAGGTTGTTGATAAAAATCTGGGCAGCCCGCTGGCCCTGGGTGCTGGTGGGGTAGTAGAAGGCGATGATCCCCCGCACGCCGCCGTAGTTGCCGGCCCCCGCCGCGTTGGAATGGAGGGCCAGATAGAAGTCATACCACCCCTGGTTGGCCTGGCGGATGGAGCTTCCGGCGGACATGTCGGGTGTATTGCGCTTGTAGCGGATGCCGCAGCTGTTGAGATAGGGGATCATGGCGTCCGCCAAGCGGTTCATCCAGTACTCCTCGCTGCCGGTGCCGGTGACATAGGCGTTATTTTCCTGCGTACTTGGGCTCAAATAAACGATGGGCATAGGCGGGATACCTCCTGTTTTTCCCATCCTATGCCGCAGCCGCTGGGGAGGTGCGGCGGGGAGTCTTTAAAAAATTTGTTGAGCTTTTTTGAAAAACGGGGTATACTACACCCATTGGACCCCAACAGACAGAAAGGAGAAAGAAAATGGCATATATTACTTTGACGAAGGATAACTACGACCAGGAGGTCCTGCGCTCCGCCCAGCCGGTGCTGGTGGACTTCTGGGCACCTTGGTGCGGCCCCTGCTCGGCCCTGTCCCCTGTGATTGACGAGATCGCCGCGGAGCAGAGCGAGGTAAAGGTGGGCAAGGTCAACGTGGATGAGCAGCCGGAGCTTGCCCGGCAATACCGCGTGATGAGCATCCCCACTCTCATATTTTTCAAGAACGGGGAGCTGGTCCGCCGTGAGGTGGGCGGCAAGTCCAAGGAGGAAATCCTGGATATGATCGGCCTGCACCAGGCCGCTGCCAGATAAGAGAAGGAGGCCAGCCGGGGCGCCCGGCTGGCCTCTCTGCGTGTCAAAAAGAGGGGAATCCCCTCCCCGGAATCTGAACTTTTTGTAAAGGCGGCGTTAAAAAAGCAAAAAGGCTGTACATCTGCGGAAACTTCCTGTAAAATAGATCCTGAGATCAAACATAAAATTGGGACACATCCCCCCTGCGGGATGGGAAAGGAGCCGCCGGTGCGTATTAACCCGCAATTGCTGGAAAAGATCAAGGAGTCCCTCTCCTCCGTCCTGCCCATCACAGCCATCGTGCTGGCGCTGAGCATCACCATCGTCCCGCTGACGCCGGGGGCGTTGGTGCTGTTCCTGTTCGGCTCTCTGATGCTGATTGTGGGGGTCGGGGTGTTCACCCTGGGCGTGGATATGTCCATGACGCCTATGGGCAGCGGCATCGGCATCTATATGAGCCGGGCCCGGCACATGGCGATCCCCCTGGCAGTCGCCTTTGTGCTGGGGGTGCTGATTACGGTAGCGGAGCCAGATCTGACGGTGCTGGCCGGGCAGGTGCCCGCCATCCCCAACCAGGTGTTGATTTTCACCGTGGCCGCCGGGGTTGGCCTGTTCCTGGTGGTGGCGCTGCTGCGCATCCTGCTGAAGATCCCCCTCTCCCGGCTGCTGGTGGGGTTCTACCTGGTTGTCTTCACCCTGGCGCTGTTCGCGCCCAAGGGTTTTATCCCGGTGTCCTTTGACTCCGGCGGCGTGACCACAGGGCCCATTACGGTGCCCTTCATTATGGCCTTGGGCGTGGGCATGGCCTCGGTGCGCAGCGACAAGAACTCCACCAGCGACAGCTTCGGCCTGGTGGCCCTGTGCAGCATCGGGCCCATCCTCTCGGTGCTGCTTCTGGGCATCTGCTTCTCCCCTGACAGCGCCAGCTACACCCCCGCCGCCCTGCCGGATATCGCCACCACCCAGGATGCGGCCCGGGAGTTTGCCGCCGCCGCCCCCGTCTACGCCCGGGAGGTCGCCGGAGCCATGGTCCCCATCTGCGCCATGTTCCTGCTCTTCCAGCTGATCACCCGGCGCTTCAAGCGCACCCAGCTGCTGCGAATCATCAGCGGGCTGGTGTATACATACGCAGGTCTTGTCATGTTCCTCACCGGTGTGAACGTAGGCTTCATGCCCGCCGGGCAGCTGATCGGGGCCACCATCGCCACGGGGGAGAGCCCCTTCCTGCTGATCCCCATCGGGATGCTGATGGGCTATTTCATCGTGGCGGCGGAGCCGGCGGTCCATGTGCTCATCAAGCAGGTGGAGGAAGTCTCCATGGGCTCCATCTCCCAGTCTGCCATGCGCCGGGGCCTGTCCATCGGCGTGGCGGTGTCCATCGGCATCGCCATGCTGCGGGTGCTGACGGGGATCTCCATCCTGTGGTTCCTCATTCCCGGCTACGCCATCTCCCTGGCGCTGACGTTCTTTGTGCCCCAGCTCTTCACCGGCGTGGCCTTCGACGCCGGCGGCGTGGCCTCCGGCCCCATGACCGCCACATTTTTGCTGCCCTTTGCCATGGGGGCCTGCGAGGCGGTGGGCGGCAATTTGATGACCGACGCCTTCGGCCTGGTAGCCCTGGTGGCCATGACGCCGCTGGTGACCATCCAGGTGCTGGGCCTTGCCGGCCGTGTGCGCAGGAAGCTGGCCAGCGACGCGCTGCGCGCAGAGCTGATGCGGGTGAAGGACTGCGTGCTTTACTATGACTAGGAAGGGGGCGGAGCGATGAAACGGCCGGAACAGCTGGCAATTATCATGACGATTGTGGAGCGTGGCAGCGGCAGCAAGCTGATCAAGCTGTACAACAAGCAGCAGGTATTCACCCACCTGCGCTGCGAGGGGACGGGGACCGCCACCTCGGAGATCATGGACATCCTGGGCCTGGGCAGCTCGGAGAAGGATATCATTTTGAGCCTTGCCCCCGTCTCCACGGCCCAGCGGCTGCTGGAGCTGCTGGACGACGAGCTGCGGGGGGCTGTCCCCGGGCGGGGGATTGCCTTTACCATGCACCTGTCGGCGGTCAACAGCCTGATTGCCACATTCATATCCCTGAAAACCAGGAAGGACAGCGGAGGAGGCGGAGAGATGGATAAGCAGCAGAAGAGCAGTATGATCCTGGTGACGGTAAACCAGGGCTTTACGGACACTGTCATGGATACGGCCCGTAAGGCCGGGGCCCGGGGCGGCACCATCATCCGCGGCCGCTGGGTGGGGGACGAGAGCTTCGCCCAGTCCCGGGGCATCACCTCCCTCCAGGCGGAGAAGGAGCTGATTTTCATCGTCGTGGCCACAGAGATCCGCAACAAGGTGATGGAGGCCATCAACCGGGAGCACGGCCTGGAGTCCGAGGCCGGGGCTATGGTTTCCGCCATCGGGATTGAGCAGCTTGCCCATCTGGGGTAGGTGCGCATTGGAGAAGAGACGATCCCCCCTTCTTTCCCGGCAAAGGGCAAAGGAGGGGGGATCATACCGCTATGTAAGCACCCACTGCGCCAGCAGCAGCAGGACCAGGCCCGGGACGCCCAGTACGCCCACGACCAGCCCATTGAACAGGTTCAGCCCCAGCGACAGCCCGGTGTAAGGCGTGGTCGCGTTCACCAACAGCAGGGCCGCCAGCCCCAGCAGGGTGTTGAGCCCCGCCTTCAGCAGCAGCTGGAAGGGCGCCGAGAAGGCCCGGGCTGCCGCGATCAGCAGCGCCAGGCCGCCCAGGGCCAGCAGGAGGATCAGCCTTACGTCCATCTTGCCCTCCCTGCCGCATGGGCCGTGACGGCGGTGGCGGCGCACAGCTCCAATTCCTTGATCTGCCGGACCAGATAGTTCATCCTGGCCTGTAGTGAGCGGATCTCGAAGATGCACGCCTCTGTCAGCTCCGGGTCGCTGGCATAGTCAAAGGCTGTGTACGCGCTGTTCAGGGCGCTCTGGGTCTCCTGCAAGCTTGTCTTTAATTCCGTAAGGGCGGGGCCGTCCGTCTGGCGGCCGCGGATGGGGGAAATACGTTTCATGGAAGATCCCTCCTCGCTTTCCAGTCTATGTCCAGTTTGGACAACTATTCCTGGTTTTATAACGCTGTGGGGAAATTTTTCCCAGAAGGGAGGCATATGCAGGAGCTCTATATGCGCCAGGCCATCGCCCTGGCGGAGGCGGCGGCGGCGGCCGGGGAGGTACCGGTGGGCTGCGTCATCGTCCAGGACGGCCTGGTGGTGGGCCGGGGCCGGAACCGCCGGGAGGAGAAGCGCAGCGCCCTCTCCCATGCGGAGACGGAGGCCATCGCCCAGGCCAACGCGGCCCTGTCCTCCTGGCGGCTGGACGGCTGCGACCTGTACGTCACCCTGGAGCCCTGCCCCATGTGCGCCGGGGCCATTCTCAACGCCCGCCTCCGGCGGGTGTACTTCGGGGCCAGGGACCGGGGCATGGGGGCCTGCGGCGGGGTGATGAACCTCTTTATGGAGGATTTCCCCAACCGGCCCGCCCTGGTGGGCGGCATTCTGGAGGATGAGTGCGCCGCCCTGCTCAGCCGCTTTTTCCGGGGCCTGCGGTGACAGGATGTGCCGTACCCCTGGGAAAATCCGCAAAAACAGCCGCTTAAAATTATGCAAATCGTAGATTCTGTCCCCACCGTCTTGACAGCCCGGCGGGAACATGTTACGATACATCCGCAAATTGATTGTTGGAATGTTACCGGTTGTCCGGGCTTGACCAACTCCGTCTCCTCCCTGTCCTGCGGGCAGGGAGCACAGAAGATGGGGTTGGTCTATTTTTCGGAGAAAAGAGGTGGGGGACTTGCGGATTAAAAAGGTCATCAACAACAATATCCTCTGCGTTGTCGACGAAAAGGGCGGGGAGATGATCGTCACCGGCAGGGGGCTGGGTTTCCAGCGCAAAACCGGCGAGCGGGTGGACCCTGCCCTGGTGGAGAAATCCTACCGCATGGAGGGGAAGACCGAGCAGCGCAAGCTCCGGGAGCTGTGTGAGCAGATCCCGCTGGAGCATCTGCGCCTGACCCAGGAGCTGATCGAATACGTGAAGGGCGAGATCACCTCCCCCCTCAACGAATCCCTGCTCATCACCCTGGCCGACCACATCAGCTTCGCCATCAAGCGCAAGCAGGAGGGGATCGCCTTCAGCAACCCTCTGCAGGGGGCCATCATGTGCTATTACCCCACCGAATACCGCTTGGGGCAGTACTGCCTGCGGCTGATCCGGGAGCAGACCCAGGTGGATTTGAGCGAGAGCGAGGCGGCGTTTATCGCCCTGCACATCGTCAATGCGGAATTAAACACCAACATGAGCGATATGTATGAGATCACCCGCATGATTGAAGGGACGCTGGCGGTGGTAGAATACTACTACCAGAAAACCTATGACCGGGAATCCCTGGACTTCAGCCGTTTTGTGGTACATCTGCGCTACTTTGCCCAGCGGCTGTTCCAGGGGCAGGCCATCCCGGACGGCAGCGGCGAGAACGACGCGCTGTTCCGGCAGATGATCGCCCGCAGCTGCAAGCAGCATTACCGGTGCGCCCAGTGCGTGGGGGACTATGTGCGCAACACCTACCACAAGGAGCTCACGGAGGAAGAGCTCATCTACCTGACCATCCACCTCAAGCGGATCAATACCGGCGGGAAATAGGGGGCTGGGGTCGTTACCGCAGAGCGGGCGAAACCCATACCAGGCGGTCGGGCCGGGACCCGTGCGCCTGGTATGGGTTTTATATATGCGCCAACTATTGAAGGAGGTCTTATTGTATGAAGGACAAAATCTTCGGCGTGCTGCAGCGGGTGGGCCGCTCATTCATGCTGCCCATCGCCCTGCTGCCTGTGGCGGGGCTGCTGCTGGGGATCGGCAGCTCGTTCACCAACCAGACCATGCTGGAGGCCTACGGCCTCACCGGTGTGATCTACGAGGGCAGCGTGCCCTACACCGTGCTGGACATTATGAACCAGTGCGGCAGCGCCGTGTTCAACAACCTGGCCCTGCTGTTTGCCATGGGCGTGGCCATCGGCATGGCGAAAAAGGAGAAGGAGGTGGCGGCCCTGTCCGGCGCCATCGCCTATCTGGTCATGAATACGGCCATCTCCGCCATGATTACCGCCCGGGGCGGCGTGGAGGCCATGGCTGCCAACTCCACCACCTCCACCCTGGGCATCACGACCCTGCAAATGGGCGTGTTCGGGGGCATCCTTGTGGGCCTGGGCGTGGCTGCGCTCCACAACCGGTTCTATAAGATCCAGCTGCCCCAAGTGCTCTCCTTCTTCGGCGGCACCCGCTTTGTGCCCATCGTCTCTACCGCGGTATTCCTGGCAGTGGGCATTGCCATGTTCTTTGTATGGCCTGTGGTACAGACGGGCATCGCCGCCCTGGGCAACCTGGTCATCCAGTCCGGCTACGCGGGCACCTGGATTTACGGCACCCTGGAGCGTGCGCTGATCCCCTTCGGCCTGCACCATGTATTCTACATGCCCTTCTGGCAGACAGCCGTTGGCGGCACCGCCGTCATCGACGGTGTGACCATACAGGGCGCACAGAACATCTTCTTTGCCGAGCTGGCCTCCCGGTCTACGGAGGTATTTTCTGTGGAGGCTACCCGGTTCATGGCCGGTAAATTCCCCTTCATGATCTTTGGCCTGCCCGGCGCGGCCCTGGCTATGTACCGTACCGCCAAGCCCGCGAAGAAGAAGATTGCCGGGGGCCTGCTGCTCTCCGCCGCCCTGACCGCCATGCTCACCGGCGTGACGGAGCCCCTGGAATTCACCTTCATCTTTGTCGCCCCCCTGATGTACGCAGTCCATTGTGTGTATGCGGGCCTGTCCTTCATGCTGATGCACATTTTCGAGGTGGGTGTGGGCATGACCTTCTCCGGCGGGCTGATCGACCTGACCCTGTTCGGCGTGCTGCAGGGCAATGGCAAGACCCACTGGATCTGGGCGGTCATCGTGGGCGCGGTCTACTTTGTCCTCTACTACTTCACCTTCTACCTCATGATCACCAAGATGAACCTCAAGACGCCCGGCCGGGAGGATGAGGGGGAGGAAACAAAGCTCTTCACCCGCTCCGACTACAACGCCAAAGGGGCAGCTGCCGGCGGTACGCCCTCTGGCAGCAGCGACCCCGTCTCCGCGATGATCCTCCAGGGCCTGGGCGGCAAGGCCAACCTCTCTGACGTGGACTGCTGCGCCACCCGCCTGCGTGTGACGGTGATTGACCCGGGCAAGGTCTCTGACGCGCTGCTCAAGCAGTCCGGGGCATCCGGCGTTATCCACAAGGGCAACGGCGTGCAGGTGGTGTACGGGCCCCAGGTGGCGGTAATCAAGTCCAATCTGGTGGATTTCATGGAGACTCCGGAGGCCAACCAGGTGGACAGCGCCCCTGCCGCCGCCCCCGCGCCTGCGCCCGCCCCGGCAAAGGCGGAGAAAAAGACGGACGCCGTCCTGGCCGCCCATATGCGGGGCCGTGTGGTGCCCATGGGGGAGGTCCAGGACGAGGCGTTCTCCACCTGCGTACTGGGGGAGGGCGCGGCCATTGAGCCCGCCGAGGGAAAGCTGTACGCCCCGGCGGATGCGGTGGTGGATAACCTCTTCGATACCCACCACGCCATCGGGCTTGTGACCAGCGAGGGCGTAGAGCTGCTGCTGCACATCGGCATCAATACTGTGGAGCTGGGCGGGAAACACTTCGAGGCCCATGTGGCAGTGGGGCAGAAGGTGAAGAAGGGGGATCTGCTGATCTCCTTTGACATCCCCGCCATCCAGGCGGCCGGGTATCTCTGTACAACGCCGATGATCGTCTGCAATACCGACGACTACCAGAGTGTGAAGACCCTGGCGGAGGGGGACATCCAGCCGGGCAGCGCGCTGCTGGAGGTAAAGGGATAAACAGTCAGAGAGGGGGCGGCTTAGCCGCCCCCTCTGGGATTTGATTCCTTATGACAGACGCCGTTCAAAGTTGGTGCTCACATGGACGCCCTCCTGGACGATAAAGAACGCCTTGGGGTCGATACGGCCCAGCGCGTCCCGCAGGTCATCGATTTCATACTTGTTCATACATACGCACAGGATGTGGGTAGCCTCCCCGGTGTAGACGCCCTTGCCCTCCCAACGGGTGATCCCCCGGTGCAGGTTGTCTATGATGAAGCGGTCCACCTCATCGCCGTCCTTCTTTGTGAAGATCAGCACCTGTACCGTCACGCTCTGCCGGTGGGCGCGGTCAATTGCCATGGCGTTGAAAATGGTGTTCAGCACGGAGTAGATCAGCGTGGTCAGGTCGAAGAGTACCCCGCAGGTAGCAAAGAGCACCGCATTGAACGCCAGGTTAAAACGCCCAATCGTGACCTTGGCCCCCCGCTTTGCCAGATACAGCCCCAGCAGGTCCAGCCCGCCGCCGCAGCAGCCGCTGGTCAGGGCCAGCCCCGAGCCCACACCGGAAATCACGCCGCCCAACAAACAGCCGGTGAGCATGTCCTCCACAATGGGGGCAGCCGGGACGGGCACAACGCTGGCAAACACCGCATAGGCGGTGGAGCAGATCAGTGTGTTCCGGAAGAAAACCCGCCCCATGGAACGGTAGGCCAGAATCAGCAGCGGGACATTGAAAGCGTACAGGATGACGCCAGCCAGCTCAAAGTTCAGCGATTCAATCCCCAGCAGCATCAAAATCAGCGAGCGCAGCAGCTGACACAGGCCCATCAGCCCGCCGGTAAACAGGCCCAGCGGGGCCACAAACAGGTTAATCCCCAGCGCATAGATCAGAGCGCCCATAATAGCTACAAAGAGTCTTCCCCAGCTGCTTTTCATCGCGTTTTGTACCATATGTACGTCCCCCTCTCGCGGACAGCCCCGCTGAGAGGAAGTGTACCAGATTATAGGCTATATTGCAAGTATCTTTTTAGCCGTGTCCGGCCCCGGGACAGGGTGCGGGACACGGCGGATTTGGTGATCCCCAGCTCCTGTGCGATCCGCGGCATATTCAGTCCCAAATCATAATACATGTGGAGCATCTGGGACTGCCGCTCTGTCAGCTCGGCCTCCCACACCCGCCGCAGGTTCCGCCGCAGGCGTGCGATCTGCTCACTGTTGTCCCCACTGTGGGACTGCTCCCAGGCGGCCATGTCCCCCAAAAACTCGTTGTCCCGCCGCGTGAGGGCGGGCTTGGCGGCGCGATAGCGTTCCATATCAGTGATACCTCCTGTCATAATACCGCTCCAGGATCACGGCGGTCTCCCGCGTCTCCCGGTAGAGCGTGTTGAGATCCTTGATCCGCTGCTCCAGCTGGCGGCGTTCCTCCGGCTCCGCCGAGCGGGCCTGGTCCTTCAGCGCGATGATCCGCAGCCGGATCAGTTCCCCGCTGTGCCGGTAGCTGGCTGCCATATGCATCAATGTCATTGCCGCGCCTCCTCCCACCGCACACGGAAGGCGGCCAGCTCATCCATCAGCCAGGGAAGCAGGCAGTCCCCGCACAGGCTCTGCCCACACAGCCGCCAGCAGGGCGAGCCCGGGTACAGATCCCGCCCGCACTGGCTGCATATCCCCACCGGATAGGCCCGCTGGGGGTCCTGGTATGTCTTATGTACAGTCCTCAAAAAAATTTTCCTCCTAAAATGAGATTTAGAGGTTGACAAATCGAAGAAAGTCTGTTATTATACAACACGTTGCTGAACGTGCTGGTATAGCTCAGTTGGTAGAGCAGCTGATTTGTAATCAGCAGGTCGGGGGTTCGAGTCCGTCTACCAGCTCCACCTATCTTCGCTTGTACAGCCAATGTAATATGGGAGCGTTCCCGAGTGGCCAAAGGGGGCAGACTGTAAATCTGTTGTCTTCGACTTCGGTGGTTCGAATCCACCCGCTCCCACCAGACAGACCGCCGTGCCGTAAGGTGCGGCGGTTTTCTGTTCCCCAGCCATCCTGCTTTCCGCCGGCCATGGCCCCCCTTTCCTCTGGTTGTCCCCTTGGTTCTGAACAGTAGTTCTTTGATTCCGCCTTTATTAAGAAACGGCAGTTCGTTTATGTGGATATCCTAGCACATCTTTCCTGTAATGTCAAGTGTTAATTTCAACTTTGCTGTTGACTTTTTGAAATGAACCAGATATCCTATATATATCTCACAAAGGAGGCGGGAACATGAGCTTTGGACAGAGGCTGCGTGAGCGGCGAAAGGAGCTGGGCCTCAGCCAGGGGGAGCTGGCCAAGGCGCTGGGCGTGAGCCTGTCCGCTGTCAGCAACTACGAAAACGGCCTGAACGCCATGCGGGAGGATGTGCTGCTGCGCCTGTTCCGCGTGCTGGAGATCGAGCCGAACTACCTCTATCAGGACTCGTTCACTGGCCGGGCGTTCCACTGCTCGGCGGATGAGCAGTCCCTTGTAAAGAAGTACCGCGGCCTGCGCACCACCGGGCGGCAGACCCTCCATGCGGTGGCGGATGCGCTGGGCGCCTACCAGGCGGACCTGGAGGGGGACGCGCCCGCCGCTGCGGAGGTCCGCCAGATCCCCCTCTACCGCTGCCCGGCGGCGGCGGGCTACACAGCCCCGGTGTTTGGGGAGGACTTCGACTATATCGACGTCACCGGCAGCGTCCCCCGGGGGGCGGAGTTTGCCGTGCGCATCCAGGGCGACTCCATGGAGCCCTATATCATGGACGGCTCCATCGCCTATGTCAACCGGGACCCCCTGTCCAGCGGCGATGTGGGGATTTTCTGCGTAGACGGGGAGATGCTGTGCAAGCAGTACGTGCGGGACGTGCTTGGCATGGTCTACCTGTTCTCCCTCAACCGCCTCCGGGCGGACGCCGACGTGGTCCTGCCCCGGGACAGCGGGCGCAGCATGGTCTGCTTTGGCCGGGTGCTTCTCCCCTCCCGCCCCCAGCCGCCGGTGTAACCGGGCCTGGAAATCATACACCCTCGCGCCGCAGCGCGAAGAAGGAGGCGACATGGATTCTCTCAGCTTTCTCCCTGTCTCCCGGGAGGACATGCAAAGCAGAGGCTGGTGGTACTACGACTTCCTCGTTGTCACCGCCGACGCCTATATTGACCACCCCAGCTTTGGTACCGCCATCATCTCCCGGGTTCTGGAGTCGGAGGGCTACCGTGTAGCCGTCCTCGCCCAGCCGGACTGGCACAGCGCCGGCGCATTTTGCGCCATGGGGAAACCCCGCTACGGCGTGCTGATCGGCGGGGGGAACATCGACTCCATGGTGGCCCACTATACTGCCGCCAAAAAACGCCGCTCCAGCGACGCCTACAGCCCCGGCAGCCGGATGGGCCTGCGGCCCGACCGGCCCACCATCGTCTACGCCAACCGGGCCCGGGAGGCGTTCCCGGACACGCCCATCGTGATCGGGGGCCTGGAGGCCAGCCTGCGCCGCTTCGCCCACTACGATTACTGGGATGACGCGGTGCGCCGCTCCATCCTTCTTGACGCCCAGGCGGATCTTCTGGTCTATGGCATGGGGGAGCGGGCCACCCGGGAGATCGCCCGCCGCCTGGCGAAAGGGGAGCCGGTGGAGCAGCTTACGGACATCCGGGGGACGGCATGGGCAGCGAAGGGGAAAGGCCGCTGCGCCTTTCCTTCTGTCGCGATCCCGTCGTTTGAGGCGGTGTCGTCGGACAAGCGGGACTATGCCGTGGCCACCAGAATCGAATACGATGAGCACGACCCGATCCGGGGCAAGGCGGTCTGCCAGCGCCACGGCAGCCATCTGCTGGTGGTCAACCCGCCCGCCATGCCTCTGGGCCGGGATGAGCTGGACGCGGTGGCCGGGCTGCCCTACGCCCGGGAGGTACACCCCATGTACGACAGCCTGGGCGGCGTGGCCGCTATTGAGGAAGTCCGCTTCTCCGTCACCCACAACCGGGGCTGCTTTGGCGGGTGCAACTTCTGCTCCCTGGCCTTCCACCAGGGGCGGATGATTACCTCCCGCAGCCATGAGAGCGTTGTCCGGGAAGTGGAGGGCTTCGTCCAGGACCCCAAGTTCAAGGGCTATGTCCACGACGTAGGGGGTCCCTCCGCCAACTTCCGGCATCCCTCCTGCAAGCAGCAGCTGAAAAACGGCATGTGCAAAAACCGCTCCTGCCTGGCCCCCGCGCCCTGCAAGAACCTGGACCCGGACCATAGCGACTATCTGGCGCTCCTGCGGAAGGTCCGGGCCATACCGGGGGTAAAAAAGGTGTTCATCCGCAGCGGCATCCGGTATGACTACATGCTGTGCGAGAAAAACAGTGAATTCTTTTCCGAGCTGGTCAAGCATCACATCTCCGGCCAGCTGAAGGTGGCTCCGGAGCACTGCTCCTCCCGGGTGCTCGACTATATGGGCAAGCCCCATTTTGATGTGTACGAACGGTTCCGGGAAAAATACCAGCGTCTCAACCAGCGTTACGGCCTGGAGCAATATCTGGTACCGTACCTGATGAGCTCCCACCCGGGCTGCACCCTGGGCGACGCAGTGGATCTGGCGGTATTCCTCAATCAAACGGGCCGCCAGCCGGAGCAGGTCCAGGACTTTTATCCCACCCCCGGCACCCTGTCCACCTGCATGTGGTATACAGAGCTGGACCCCCGGACTATGGAGCCGGTCTACGTGGCTAAGAGCCCCCATGACAAGGCCCTCCAGCGGGCGCTGCTCCAGTGGAAACGGCCAGAGCTGCGGCGGCTGGTGGTGGAGGCCCTCCACCGGGCCGGCCGGGAGGATTTGATTGGCTATGGAAAGGGCTGTCTGGTGCGGCCCCTGGCGGGCCGCACAGAGGAAAAGCGTCCAGACAGCGGCCATCCCCGCCGGGGCGGTAAAGAAAGCGGACGGCACCAGGGCTCCTCACGCGGTAAGGAACGCCGGGACCGTCCGTCCGGCAGCGGCCGGAGGGGGCGGCGGAGCCGGTAACAGGCCGGAAAACAGCCGCTGCCCGGCAAAAATATTGTTTGCAATTTAACAATATTTCTGGTAGGATAGAGGCGGAATCATTCAAACGGATTGGAGGCTTTCCTCAACATGAAAAAACTGGTTGTCAGCAAAGAAAATCCCTGCATGGCGTGCCTGTCCTGCGTGCGTGCCTGCTCCGAGGCATTTTACAAGAAGTTTGACCCGGATCTGAGCTGCATTCGCATCACCGCCAAGCCTGACGGCGAGCCCAAGGTCAACAACTGCATCATGTGCGGCAAGTGCGCCCGCACATGCCCTGAGGGCGCGATCTCCCAGAACGCCAAGGGCGTGTACATGATCGATAAGAAGAAGTGCGTTGGCTGCGGCAAGTGCGTCGAGGCCTGCCCCATGCATGTGATGGTCATGGCCCCCGAGGCGGCTGCGCCCAGCAAGTGCATTGCCTGCGGCATCTGTGCCAAGGCCTGCCCCATGGGCATCCTGTCCGTGGAGGAGAAGTAAAGCTACATAGCTAGAGAGGGAGGGGCGTGCCGCCCCTCCCTTCTCCGTGTCAAAGCGGAGGTTTTTTGACAGTCTGAAGCGCCGGACAGGGCCATCCTGTCCGGCGCTTGTTGTCTGATTGGGAACCTGTATTCACAGATGGAGGGCGGCTGCCATCCGCTTTACTGCGCAACCACAGTCCCTGTCCTGCCGGCAATCCCATCCCGGGCCTTCTCCAGGAGGGTAATCAGGGCCTGGCGGCCGGGCTTGGATTCTGCGAATTTCACCGCAGCCTCCACCTTGGGCAGCATGGAGCCAGGGGCAAACTGGCCCTCCGCAGCGTACCGCCGTGCCTCGGCAGGCGTCATGGAGTCCAGCCACTGCTCGTTCTCCTTGCGGAAGTTGATTGCCACCTTCTCCACAGCAGTGAGGATAATCAACATGTCAGCGTCCAGCTGTTCCGCCAGCAGCTCAGAAGCGAAGTCCTTGTCAATCACCGCCGCCGCGCCCTTGAGGTGGTTTTTCTCCGTGCGGTAGACGGGGATTCCGCCGCCGCCGCAGCAGATCACCAGATGGCCGTCCTCGGTCAGCGCCCGGATGGCGCCGGCCTCAATGATGTGCTTGGGCTGGGGGGAGGCCACATAGCGCCGCCACCCCCGCCCCGCGTCCTCCCGGACCGGGTTGCCTGTAGAGGCTTGGTAGGCTTGGGCCTCCGCCTCGGTCATAAACTTGCCGATGGGCTTGGTGGGGTTCTCGAAGGCCGGATCGGCCTGGTCCACCTCCACCTGGGTAACAATGGAACAGACAGGCATGTTGATGATGCCCCGGTTGAGCAGCTCCTCCCGGAAAGCGTTTTGCAGATCGTAGCCAATATAAGCCTGGCTCATAGCGCCGCAGACCGACAGGGGCGTAAAGCCCTGGTTGGGGTCCTCCTTCTGGAGGGCGGCCATGGCGTTGTTGATGATCCCCACCTGGGGGCCGTTGCCGTGGGCCACCACCACCTGATTGCCGTCCTCAATGAGATCCACAATCGCACGGGCAGTGATTTTCACAGCGGCGGCCTGCTCCGGCAGGGTGCTGCCCAAGGCGTTGCCGCCCAGGGCGATGACGATACGCTTGCTCATACTCTTCTTCCTCAACCATCACAGCTTTTAGTGTACATACTTTTTCTTGAAAGAACAGGGATCAAACCGAACGCTATGCAAGGAAAAGTATGTACGCTTAAAACGCCTTGCGCTTTTCGCCCCGGCTCTCCAGCTCCCGCAGGGCGGCGACCGGGTCCTTGACCTTGCTCAGGAAGATCATGGCCGCGATGATATAGGGTTTGAAGGACGCCTGCTTGTACAGGGGCTCCATATAGCGGTCGAAGACGCTGCCGTCCACCTCGCCCTCCGTGCAGCTCACGCCGCTGATATCGGCGGGCAGGCAGTGCATATAGAGGGCCTTGCCGTCCTTCGTCAGCTGCATCATATCCTCCGTGCAGGACCAGTCCTTGTGCTGGGCGTTCTGGGCCAGCAGCTCCTGCTCCAGCTGGTCAATCCCCGCCTTGTCGCCCTCGCGGTAGAGCCGGGTGCGCTTCTCCATCGCCTGGAAGGGGGCCCAGCTCTTGGGATAGACGATATCCGCGTCCCGGAATGCCTCCTCCATGGAGTTCACCTTTGTAAAGGAGCCGCCGGACTTCTCCGCGTTGGCCTTGGCGATCTCCTCCACCTCCGGCAGGATCTCATAGCCCTCCGGATGGGCCAGCACCACGTCCATGCCGAAGCGGCTGAACAGGCCGATCACGCCCTGGGGCACGCTCAGGGGCTTGCCGTAGCTGGGGGAATAGGCCCAGGTCATGGCCACCTTCTTGCCCTTCAGGTTTTCCACGCCGCCCAGCTCATGGATGACATGGAGCAGATCGGCCATGGACTGGGTGGGGTGGTCCACGTCGCACTGGAGGTTCACCAGGGTGGGGCGCTGCTCCAGGATGCCCTTGGCATAGCCCTCGTCCAGGGCGTCCATAAAGGTCTTCTGGTACTTGTGGCCCTCCTCAATGAACATGTCGTCACGGATGCCGATTACGTCGGCCATAAAGGAGACCATGTTGGCTGTCTCGCGCACCGTCTCGCCGTGGGCGATCTGGCTCTTTTTCTCGTCCAGGTCGCTGACCTCCAGGCCCAGCAGATTGCAGGCGGAGGCGAAGGAGAAGCGTGTGCGGGTGGAGTTGTCCCGGAAGATGGAGATCCCCAGTCCCGAGTCAAAGACCTTGGTGGAGATGTTCCGCTCCCGCAGATCCCGCAGGGCGTCGGCCACAGTGAAGATAGCGTCCAGTTCATCGTCCGTCTTGTCCCAGGTCCAGTAGAAATCGTTCTTATACATATTGTTGATCCGCAGCTTCTCCAGATGCTGGGCCAGCTTTTCCGTCTTGCTCATGGCTATGTTCTCCTATTCCGTCGATTTTTATTTAGGTGGCCACCCTTTTTCTTGAAAGAAAAAGGGTCAAAAAGAACTTTTACACAGGATATCCCCGTATTAAGCTTTTCTCACGTATGTTTACCGGATATTGTTATCTGTCCTGCCGCCCCGGTACTCGCACACATCCTCGCCGCTCCTGCCTTTGTAGAGGCCCACGCAGGCGGCGTAGACGGCGGCGCAGGTGACAAGATCCTGTTTCCAGGTGATCTCGTTGGGGGCGTGGGCCTGGCTCTCCGCGCCGGGGCCGAAGCCCACGCAGGGGATGCCGTAGCGGCCCTGGATGGACACGCAGTTGGTGGAGAAGGTCCATTTGTCGATCAGCGGGCGGTCCCGCAGGGGCATGGCGTCGGGATGGCCCACCCGCTTCTCCCCGTAGAGCGCCCTGTGGGCTTCGGCCAGGGCCTGGACGTGGGGGGCGGTCTCCTTGTTAATCCAGGTGGGGAAATAGCACTCCGTCTCATACGTCAGGCCAGTCCAGGCGGGCCGGTCATACATGTACATGCTCACCTTGACATCCTCGCCGTACCTGCGCACAGCGGGCAGGGCGCGGATCTCATCCAGGCAGCTGTCCCAGGTCTCCCCGGCGGTCATGCGGCGGTCGATGGAGATGGCGCAGCTGTCGGCCACGGCGCAGCGGCTGGGGGAGGTGTAGAACACCTGGGAGACCGTGCAGGTGCCCCGGCCCAGGAACCGGGCGTCCTCATAGTGCTCGGGGTTGTACTGGGGGTTCAGCATCTTCACCAGGCCCTTGATCTCCGTGCCCTCTGCGTCGTCGTTCTCGTTGAGGGCGCGGACCTCCCGGATGATATCGGCCATCTTGTAAATGGCGTTGTCCCCGCGTTCAGGGGCAGAGCCGTGGCAGCTGACGCCCTTCACGTCCACCCGGATCTCCATGCGGCCCCGGTGGCCCCGGTAGATGCCGCCGTCAGTGGGCTCGGTGGACACCACAAACTCAGGGGTGATGCCGTCCTCATTGTGGATGTACTGCCAGCACAGGCCGTCGCAGTCCTCCTCCTGGACGGTGGCTGTCACCAGGATTTTGTATCCGGCGGGGATCAGGCCCAGCTCCTTCATGATCTTCGCGCCGTACACCGCCGATACCACGCCGCCCTCCTGGTCGGAGCCGCCGCGGCCATAGATCACGTCGTCTGTCTCATAGCCCTGGTAGGGGTCGTGGTCCCAGTTGTCCCGGTTGCCAATGCCCACCGTATCGATGTGCCCGTCAAAGGCGATGATCTTCTCGCCCTCGCCCATCCAGCCCAGAGCGTTGCCCTCCGGGTCGATCTCCGCCTTGTCAAAGCCCAGGCGCTCCATCTCCAGGATCGTGCGCTTGATGACCCCCTCCTCCTCGCAGCTCTCGCTGGGGATGGCGATCAGATCCCGCAGGAACCTTGTCATATCCGCCTGATAGCCTTCAGCAGCCCTCTTGATCGCTTCAAAATCCATGGTGCAGCCCTCCATCTCGCTTGCGCGTATTCCGTCTGTTTTGACCCGGACGCGGCCTGCGCCGGCTCTCTCTGCTCCTATCATATCATAGAAAACGCGGTTGTCAAACAAAATTTTTGAAAACCTAAAAAACTTTTTGAAAAGTCCTTGCAATCCGCCTGCAATGCTGGTATGATGGACTTGAAAACTGCCGGAGCGCCAGGAATGCAAGGGCTTTACGGCCAGGGAGGTGATAGCGCATTGGACAGCAGCCGGATGGAGATGCTCAAGCAGATTGCGGCCGCCCTGGCCGCCCAGTTCGGGCCCAGCTGCGAGGTGGTGATCCACGACCTGGCCGCCCAGGACCCGGAGCAGTCCATCGCGCACATTGAAAACGGGCATGTCACCGGGCGCAGGCTGGGGGACGGGCCCTCCACGGTGGTGATGGAGCAGATCCTCCACGGGGATGAGGACCCCCAGGACCACCTGGCCTATCTCACCCGCACCCCGGACGGCAAGATCCTCAAGTCCTCCACCGTCTACATCCGGGATGGGGCGGGGCAGGTGGACGCCATCCTCGCCATCAACTACGACATCTCCGCCCTGCTGATGGTGGAAAACGCCCTCAGCGGCCTTGTGCGCACGGCGGACGGGGGCGGGCAGGAGGAGCGCATCACCGTGCTCAACGTCAGCGACCTGCTCGACGACCTCATCGAGCAGAGCGTGGCCCTGGTGGGGAAGCCCGTGGCCCTGATGAACAAGGACGACAAGGTCCGGGCCATCCAGTTCCTGAGCCGCCACGGCGCGTTCCTTGTCACCAAATCCGGCGACAAGGTGGCAAAGTACTTTGGCATCTCCAAATATACATTGTATTCCTATATTGACCTGAAACAGGAGGAAAAGCGGCATGAGCAAGATTGATCTCAGCATCAACAGGGACGTCCTGCAAAAGAACGTCCAGAAGGCCCGGGAGAACGGCGTCATCATCCCCACCATCGCCCAGATGCAGAACCCCGCGTCCATCCCCGCCCCCATCCAGGAGCGGCTGAAGGGTGTGGGGCTGTGGGATGTGAACCCCCTTAACCTCTTCCGCATCACCTGGAAGAACGAGGCCAAGGAGAGCGGCGGCCTGTTCCAGGCCGTGCCCAACTACGTGGAGATCCCCAGCGTCCTCTCCGGCGTACCCTGCCGCATCATCGCCATGGCCGGCAAATGGTTCCCCACCGGCTGCCACAAGGTGGGCGCCTCCTTCGGCTGCCTGGCCCCCCGGCTGGTCACAGGGCAGTTTGACGCCACCTGGCACAAGGCCGTGTGGCCCTCCACCGGCAACTACTGCCGGGGCGGCGCGTTCAACTCAAAGCTGCTGGCCTGCGAGAGCGTCGCCATCCTCCCAGCTGAGATGAGCCAGGAGCGGTTCAGCTGGCTGAAGTCCATTGCCGGGGAAGTCATTGCCACCCCGGGCTGCGAGAGCAATGTCAAGGAGATCTTTGACAAGACCTGGGAGCTGAAGGCCGACCCCCAGTATATGATTTTCAACCAGTTTGAGGAGATGGGCAACCCCCTGTGGCATTACAATGTGACGGGCTGCGCCCTGGCGGATCTGTATGAGGCCATCAAGCGGCCCGGGGACCGCTTTGCCGGCGCGTGCTTCACCTCCGGCTCCGCCGGCACCATGAGCGCGGGCGACCTGCTCAAGGAGCGGTATCCCCAGCTGAAGCTGGCGGTGGGCGAGGCCCTCCAGTGCCCCACCATCCTGGAAAATGGCTTTGGCGGCCACCGCATCGAGGGCATCGGTGACAAGCACATCCCCTGGATTCACAATGTGAAGAATACGGATATGGCGATTGCCATTGACGATGAGGACAGCCAGCGGCTGCTGCGCCTGTTCAACACCCCCGAAGGCCACGCCTACCTGAAAAATGAGCTGGGCCTGGAGGATGCGCTCATTGAGCAGCTCAGCTGGCTGGGCATTTCCGGCATTGCCAACGTACTCTGCTGCATCAAGCTGGCAAAGTACTATGAGCTCACCGAGCACGATGTGGTGGGCACGGTGCTGACCGACAGCGCGGCTATGTACCAGAGCCGCATTGCCGAGCTGGATGAGATGCACGGGGCCTACAGCGCCACCGGGGCGGCCATTGACCACAGCCTGCACATCCTGGGGCTGAAGACAGACAGCATGATGGAGCTGACCTATGTGGACCGCAAGCGGGTACACAACCTCAAATATTACACCTGGGTGGAGCAGCAGGCGCGGGATGTCCAGGACCTCAACGACCTGTGGTATGACACGGAGAACACCTGGGACGCCGTTCATGCCCAGGCCAAGGAGCTTGACGAGCTTATTCACGAGTTCAATGAGGCAACCGGGCTGCTGAAAAATCTATAATATAACGCGAACGGGCGGGGCCTCCGGCCCCGCCCTCTCTCCATTCTGCGGAATGCTCGTCTTGCCGCTGCCGTGGCAGGGCTGCTTTTGCCTGTGTAACGGCAGCAAAAGCACACGGGAGCCTGCGGCTCCGGAATCCTTTGATACGGGGGTTGGATCCGGCGGACAGCCCCCTGTATGGCCCTCTGGGCCGCCGGGAGGCGAATTGCCAACGGATATGCCCGCTCACTTGGCGCGCAGCATCAGCCGGGGATTCCCTCATCCCCATCCGCCAGATACAGCTCCTCCGCCTCCTGCTGCGCCTTGATCAGAATATCCTGCGCTGCAATGTAGTTTTGATGCTGGATCGCCTCAATGGCATCTGTTATACTGTTAAACAGGCAAGTGTAATATTTCGGGAAATTTTCCATTTTTATCACCCCTTTTAGATTGTAGCACATTTGTGCAACAAAACGCAATATTTTTATCGGTATATTTTAGCAATACAATTTGCAATATAATCTATATTGCGAGGTGTGTTGCGTATGCGGAAATTTCAAATCCCCAAAATCCCTACCACAACGAACAAAAGTATCCGTTTCCCGGACGATTTAATTGAACAGGTCGAAGAGGTGATCCGCGGGAAGGACTGCAATTTCTCTGCGTTTGTGATCGAGGCGACCCGCGTCGCCCTGGAGAACCTGAAGGAGGATGAGGCATCCGCCGCAGACGGCCGGGCGCAGGAACCGTAGGTGTCCCGGGAATCCGCCGGCAGAATCCGTGATCCGGCGTACGGCAGCGGCGCATGGAGGCATACACTGCCGGGTAGGGGCAGTCGTGGCCGTCGGAGCGAAAAAATACCCCCCACGGGATAGGGGGGGCGGATCGACAGTCCGGCAGCTTTTTGGTCCCTTTTGGGCTGCGTATAAAGGGGACCGCAGATCCGGGGTGCGCAGCCCCGGGATAACGACCAAGAAGGAGATGGCCTATGAAGAACGTCCTCCACGCCAAGTGCGTAATCTGTGGAAGAACCTACGATGCCGCCCCCAATCTGACCAACTGTGCCTGTGGGGGAATTTTAGACATCGTCTACGACTATGATTCCATCAAATCCAGCCTGTCCAAAGCGGACCTGGCGGCGCGCCAGGAATATACGATCTGGCGCTACCGGGAGCTGCTGCCGGTGGAGGCAGGCACGGAGCTGCCGCCCCTGCGGGTAGGCTGGAGCCCCCTCTACCAGGCGGACAGGCTGGCTGGCCAGCTGGGTATCCAAAGGCTGTATATCAAGGACGACGGCATCAACCCCACCGCCTCATTGAAGGACCGGGCCAGCGCCATGGCGGTGGCAAAGGCCCGGGAGGCCGGTGCGGAGGTCATCGCCTGCTCCTCCACCGGCAACGCCGCCTCCTCCCTGGCTGGGAACGCCGCGGCGGCGGGCCTCAAGACGTACATCTTCGTCCCCTCCCGTGCCCCCAAGGGCAAGGTTGCCCAGCTGATGGCCTTTGGCGCGACGGTCATTTCCGTCCAGGGCAGCTATGAGGACACCTTCGAGCTGAGTAAGGCCGCGATCAGCCGGTGGGGCTGGTACAACCGTAACGCCGCCATCAATCCATACCTCTCCGAGGGCAAAAAAACCGTGGGCCTGGAGATCATGGAGCAGCTGCACTGGGTTGTCCCCGATTATATCGCCATCTCCGTGGGCGACGGCTGCACCATCGCCGGGCTTTGGAAGGGATTGAAGGACCTCTATGCCATTGGCTTCATTGACCGGCTCCCCCGGCTGATCTCCGCCCAGGCGGAGGGCTGCTGCCCCCTGAACCGGGCCATTGAGACGGGAGAGGCGTGGCGCCCCATGGAAGAGAACACCCTGGCCGACTCTATTGCCGTAGGCGTGCCGCGGAATGCGGACAAGGCCCTGCTGGCAATCCGGGAGTCCAACGGCCTGACGGTCAATGTCTCTGACCAGGAGATCATGGACGCCCAGAAGCTGCTGGGCCGGACCTGCGGCGTGTTCGGAGAGCCCGCCGGCGTGACCGGTACGGCGGGGCTGAAGAAGCTTTGTGAGCAGGGTAAAATCCCCGCCAGCGCCACGGCCGTCAGCGTCGTGACTGGCAATGGCCTCAAGGATGTGGCCAACGCCATCGCCTCCTGCGGCGAGCCGGTCTCCATCCCCAATGATATGGACCAGCTGCTGAAGGCGTTTGCGGAACGCGGCATTACCGTGGAGTAGCAGCCCCACAGGGGGCATCCCTGTTTCAGCGTACAACAATGAGATGAGAGGGCTTGGCTGCGAAAGCCAAGCCCTCTCATTGCCGGTAGGCGGTCAATAGGGGATAAACGCCAGATCCATGTCCACCTTCCCGGAGATGCCGGGGATGGACCCGCTGTCGCTGTATTGCCAAATCTGGTAATTGTAGTACATGCTGGGTGTGGAGGCATACTGTGCAAACCACACGTCATAGGCCGTCAGGCGGTCCAGCTGGTAGTGGGTGTACCCCACCGGGAGATTATAGTAGATCATGGGCGTGTAACCCGCCATGGCCACGCTGTCACAGAAGGTGATAGCGCAGTCAGTCAGCGTGGTGTTGTCCAGCCCCTTGGTCCGGGCCCCGCTGGAGCTGATGGTCTCCCAGTCATAGACCAGCGGGTAATCCAGGTACTGGCCGCCCAGATTTTCCAAAACAAACGCGGCCTCCTCCGCAGCCTCCTGGATATTGATGGCCTGGGAGAAGAAGTATACGCCCACCTTCAGCCCAGCAGCCTTGGCCCCAGCGATGTTCTGCTGGAAATAGGGGTCCAGATTGATTTTCCCCTCCTCGCCGTAGCCGCGGTAGCCCAGGCGGATCATCACGAATTCCACTCCGGAGCCCGCCACCTTCTGCCAATCAATCTCCCCCTGGTGGGAGGATACGTCAATGCCGATGGCGGTGGTGTAATTCACGTCGTTGTAGTGCATGATACTGCCGTCAGCAACAAAGAGGTTTGTGTTGTAGGGCGCCGCCGGTACATTGCGCAGCAGCGGCAGGGTCTTTTCCCGGTACTGGATGTAGCCGGACACAGCGGGGTCATTCTTCTCCGTGTACTCCCAGCCGCTGATTCGGGAGACAATCGCGCACACCTCCGCCCGGTTGATGCCGTCGTTGGGGTAGTAATAGCGCAGGCCGCCCACGGCGGTGCCGTTGAGGATACCCTCCTCATAGAGGGCGAGGGTATAGCCGTCGTCAATATCCGCAAAGGGCGACGCGCCCGTCCGGGGCTGCAAATTCATGGCCACCGCGGCAATCCTGGCAATGGTCAGGCGGCTGATGGTGCCGTCCAGGTCGACGATCTCACCGGGGTAGACACACCCCAGGCTCTCCGCCAGGACGAGATAGTTGCCCGCCCAGTGGCCGCTGGGGGTGTTGCCGGGGTCCTGGTACCCGGCGGCTACCAGGATCAGCTTGAGCGCCTCCCCGGCAGTCAGCTGCTTGGCAGACTGGAAGGTGCCGTCAGGATAGCCGCCTACAATCCCCTTGGCGCTCAACTCCCGGACATAGCTGAAAAACCAGTCGTTGTCCTTCACATCGCTGTAGGGGTTGACCCAGGCGGACAGGTCGACCTCCGGCTGGCTGGGGGCCTCCGCATCCCATTGGGCTGTGACGTGCAGGGGGGACAGCGCCAGCTCATCCCCCGTGAGGGGAGCCCCGCCGCCGGTGGTATGCCAGCCCAGGAAGCTCCTGCCCCGGAGGGTGGGGACGGGCAGCTGGCCGTAGGCCGCGCCCACCGGGTAAAAGACGGTTTGGTTTTCTATGGACCCGCCGCTGGGGTCAAAATGGATATAGGTGTAGGCGTCCGGCCCGTCGTTGTCACAGATGCCATACAGGAACAGGAACGCATCCCGCAGCCGGCGGTCCACCAGGTTCTCCATCACGGTGGTCCCCTTGTGGCACCAGGTAGCGATGGCGTTGACGATCTCCGCTTCGCTGTACTGGTAGCTGCCGTTGATGAGGTAGGAGCAGAAGCGGTATTCCGGGTTGATCCACTGCGCCCCCAGGTTGTAGGTCAAATCCACCATGGCGTCGAACTGGTACTGGGTGACGGAGATGCTGTAGTCCATCAGCAGGGTGTTGACCCAATCCTCCATTGTCACCAGCGCCTCCCGCAGCAGCTGCTCCGCCTCCCACTCCGACACGCCGCCGGGGTAGTCCGCCGGGTCGCAGAGGGTGCCGTAGCCTATGTACCACGCGCCGTCGTCGCTGTAGGGCATGGCGCGGAAGTCCTCGTATTCCTTAATCAGGGCCACGCCCTCGTCGCTGGTGGTAAAGGTCTCCACCGCCAGGGCCGCCGCCGGCAGCATGGTCAGCACCAGCAGCATACATAGGCCCAAAGATAGTATTTTCTTGATACAGCCCCTCTTTTCCATCAAATTTCCCCCTTCTTCCGGCAGAAAAGGCCAGAAATGAATCGACACCAGTCTACCATAACCGACAAAAGATTGGAAGTAAATCTATAAGGAATTAACAAATTTGTAATATCTCCGCCCTGCAGAATAGTCGAAACAAACGGTTTCTTTCATAGCGTCCGCCCTCCGCTTGTGCATAATGACCAGCACACCCTTGACAACCCCGCCAACCTGTGCTACCCTGTGGGTAAGACGTGAATATTGGTTCACGAGCGTGAAAAGGGAGGCGTACCATGGCATACAACGGTTTTGCGATAGACGAATATCTGGACGCGGCGGCGGTAACAGCGCAGCTGGACGGACTGATCCGGCAGCCGGTATACTCCATCCGGCGGGAAAAGCTGGCGGAGTACGTGGAGGGCTATTTTAACGCCAAGTGCCGCACATCCAAGACGATGGCCGGGCAGGCCCGGAAGGTGATCCCCGGCGGCGTGCAGCACAATCTGGCGTTTAACTACCCCTTCCCCATCGTCATCACCAAGGCGGAGGGGGCCAAGCTATACGACATTGACGGCAACTGGTACTACGACCTGCTCCAGGCCGGCGGCCCCACCATCCTGGGCAGCAACGTGCCGGCGGTCCGGGACCGGGTGATCGAGCTGCTGCAAACCTGTGGGCCCTCTACGGGGCTGTTCCATGAGTTCGAGTACAAGCTGGCCAAGAAGATCTCCGACCTGGTGCCCTCGGTGGAGATGTTCCGGATGCTGGGCTCCGGCACGGAGGCGGGCATGTGTGCGGCCCGGATCGCCCGGCTGAAGACGGGGAAAAAGAACATCCTGAAAATGGGCGGCGCATACCACGGCTGGTCCGACCAGCTGGCCTATGGGATGCGCATTCCGGGCACCAAGGGCATCCTGTCCAAGGGCGTGCCCAGCTTCGTGTTCCGGCACACAAACGAGTTTTTCCCCAACGACCTGGAGGATCTGGAGCGCAAGCTCAAGGCCAACCAGTTCACCGGCGGCACGGCGGCGGTCTATCTGGAGCCCATGGGGCCGGAGAGCGGCACCCGGCCGCTGTCAAAGGAGTTTGTCCGGGGCGCCGCGCAGCTGACCCGCAAGTATGGGGCCCTGCTGGTCTTTGACGAGGTGGTGACAGGTTTCCGCATCGGGCTGAGCGGGGCCCAGGGCTACTTCGGCGTAGACCCGGACCTGACGGTATTCGGCAAAATCATCGCCGGAGGCTACCCGGGAGCCGGCGGCGTGGGAGGCCACGCGGACTGCATGGCCCACCTGGGGGCCGGGCTGGACTCGTCGGGTAAGAAGGTGGCAAAGGCCATGTGCGGCGGCACCATGGCCGCCACCCCCCTCTCCTGCGCTGCGGGGTACTACACCCTGTGCGAGATCGAGCGCACCAATGCCTGCGAGGCTGCCGGGCGGATGGGCGACCGGCTGACGCGGGGCCTGCAGGGGCTGATCAAGAAGTATGATCTGCCCTTTGTGGCCTTCAACCAGGGCTCCATCTGCCATCTGGACAGCGTCGGGACCATGCATTTTTCCATCGACTGGAAAAAGCCCTGGGCCATCCGGGAGGTGCTGAAGCAGACCAGCATCCGCCAGCGGGAGATGGAGCACATGGGGGCGGCCTACATGGCCGAGGGGATCGTCACCCTGGCCGGTTCCCGGCTCTACACCAGCGCCGCCTATACGGAGGAGATGGTGGACGACGTGCTCTCCCGGTTTGACCGGGTGCTGTCCAACTGCGGCCCATTGGAGGGATAGGCCATGGCGTATACAGAAAAAGAGGCCAGGGAGCTGGTCGTTGAGGCGGGGCGCAGGCTCCTGGCGGCAGGGCTGGTGACCCGCACCTGGGGCAATGTCAGCGCCCGGGTGACGGGGGGACGGTTCGTCATCACCCCAAGCGGCATGGACTATACGGCCCTGCGGCCGGAGCAGCTGGTGCTGGTGGATATAGAGAGCTGCGCCTATCAGGGGCACATCAAGCCCTCCAGCGAGCGGGGCATCCACGCCGGGGCCTACCGGCTGCGGCCGGAGGTCCAGTTCGTCATCCACACCCACCAGGACAACGCCTCTGTAGTGGGTGTGGCCGGGGAGGGCCTGCCGGATCTGGGCCATGCCCGGCTGGGGGGCTGGGTCCCCTGCGCGGCCTACGGCCTGCCCTCCACGAACCGCCTGCGGCGGGCGGTGGAGGCCCAGGTGGCGGCGTGGCCGGACAGCCCCGCCGTGCTGCTGCGCCGCCATGGCGCGCTATGCATGGGGGACTCCATGGAGGACGCGTTCTCCGTGGCGGAGGCCCTGGAGGATGCCTGCGGGGAGCATATCCGGCTCCGCGCCGGAGGGGAGCCGGCCCCTGCGGGCCGGGTCCTTGACTACGGCAGCAGTGAGCGGCGGGGGGATGCCTTCCTCCTGACCCTGGGCTGCCGCCGGCAGGCGTTTTGGCTGGAGGACCGGAAACTGCCCCTGGCCGCCGCCCTCCATGCCGCTGTCTACCGCTCCACCAACGCCCAGTACGTCGCCCATGAGGCCGCCCAGGCGGTGGTGGCGGCCAGCCGGGAGGGGCGGGCCCTGCGGCCCATGCTGGACGACCTGGCCCAGCTGGCGGGCGTGGACGTGCGGTGCGTGAAGGGTGAGCCCGGCGAGGTAGCAAGGGCTATGCGGGGACGGAATGCCGTGCTGCTGCGGGACGCAGGGGCACTGTGCATGGGCGCGGAGGCCAGCGACCTGGAGGCCCTGCGTTTCCTGCTGCGCAAGGGCTGTGCGGCCCGGCGGTTCGCGGCTGCCGCGCCCGGCTGCCGCCCCCTGGGGCGGCTGGATGCCCTGGTCCAGCGCACACTGTTTGTCGCCTCTTACGCGGGGAAGAAGCGGTTATGCTGAAAAAGCTGCCGCCGGAGAAGCTGGCGGAGATTTTGGAGGCAGGCATTGAGGAATTTGCCCTCCATGGCCCTGGCCGTGCCAATATGCGCGCCATCGCAGCCCGGGCCGGCATCAGTGTGGGGGCGCTCTATAAATACTACGGGGACAAGGACGGCTTTTTCCGCGCCTGCCTGGACCGCAGCCTGGAGGGCCTGGACGCAGTGCTCTCCGCGGCGGCGGCCCGGGAGGGGCCGGTGCTGGAGCAGGCCCGGCAGATCATCCGCGCCCTGCTGGCCTTCTCCCGGGAGCACCCAGACTATGTGCGCCTGTACAGTATGCTCACCGTGGCCGGCGGGGAGCAGGCCGCCCTGCTGGCGGAGAAGATCGAGGGGGCGGCGGCCCGGCTCTACGCCGGGCGTATTGCCCAGTGCCAGGCCAACGGGGACCTGCGCCGGGACATGGACCCGGCAATGTTCGCATTCTTTTTTGACAGCCTGCTGATGATGGTGCAGTTCTCCGGCTGCTGCGGCTACTACCGGGAGCGGTTCCGGCTGTACGCCGGCGGGGAGGTTGCGGAGCGGGAGGATCTGGTGGAGCGGGAGCTGCTCAAGTTCTTCGAGTCCGCCTTCACCCTGGAGCGGGACAGCATTGTTCACCGGCAGGCATGACGGGGAGGGAACCGGGATGACCTATGTGCTGGCATATGATATCGGTACCACAGGGGTAAAGACCTGCCTGTTCGGCATTGGGGAGCGGATCACCCTGCTCTCCAGCGCCCAGGAGGGTTACAGGCTGTATCTCCTGCCCGGCGGCGGCGCGGAGCAGGAACCGGATGAGTGGTGGGGGGCCATGTGCCGCACCACCCGGGCGCTGTTTGCAAAGGCGGATGTAGCCCCCCAGGCGGTGGCGGGCCTCTCCTTCTGCTCCCAGATGCAGGGGCTGGTACTGGTGGACCGGGCCGGGAAGCCGGTGCGCCGGGCCATGAGCTACATGGACCAGCGGGCAGGCGCGGAGCTGAAAAAAGGGCTGGCCCACGGCCCCCAGATCGCCGGGGCCAACGTGGGGAAGCTTCTGAAGTGCCTGCGGTCCACCGGCGCAGTGCCCAGCAGCGTGAAGGACCCGGTCTGGAAGTACAAATGGGTGCAGGCCCATGAGCCGGAGGTCTTCCGGCGGGCGGATAAGTGGCTGGACGTAAAGGACTATCTGCTCCTGCGTTGTACCGGCAGGGCTGTCATGACAGAGGACTCCGCCTATGCCGCCCTGCTCTATGACACCCGGAAGGGGGCGTGGAGCGATGAGCTGTGCCGGATCTTCGGTGTGGACATGGCCCACCTGCCCCCGATCATCCAGGCGTCCAGCCAGGTGGGCGGCCTGACGGGCCAGGCGGCGGCAGAGCTGGGCCTCACCCCGGGCACGCCGGTCTTTGGCGGCGGCGGGGACGCCTCCCTCATCGGCGTAGGGGCCGGGGCCACTGCCGTAGGCAGCACCCATATCTACTGCGGCACCTCCGGCTGGGTCTCCACGGTCACGGACCGGCAGCGGGTGGATGTATCGGCCATGATTGCCGCTATCGTAGGGGCCCAGCGGGGGCGGTACAACTACTTCGCTGAGATGGAGACCGCCGGGAAGTGCCTGGAGTGGGTGAAGGATCATCTGGCCCTGGACGAGATCGGCGTCTATCTGGAGAAAAAGGACATCACAGGGGGCCAGGAGGCGGTGTACGCCAGCCTCTACGACTACCTGACCGAGACAGTGGAGCAGGTCCCGCCGGGGGCGGGGGGCGTGCTCTTCACCCCCTGGCTCCACGGCAACCGCTGCCCCTTCGAGGACCCGGCGGCGGCAGGGATGTTCTTCAACATCCGGCTGGACACCGGCAAGACCGAGCTGATCCGGGCAGTGCTGGAGGGTGTCTGCTACCATCTGCGCTGGATGCTGGAGTGCCAGGCGCGCAAGCTGCCGGTCTCCGACCCGGTCCGCTTTGTGGGCGGCGGCGCGCTGTCCCCGGTGACAGCGCAAATCCTTGCGGATGTCACCGGACGGGCCGTCCAGGTGACGGCCAGCCCCCAGAATGCGGGCTCTGTGGGCGCGGCGGCGGTGGCCGGCGTAGGGCTGGGGATCGTCCGGGATCTGGACGCGGCGGCCGGCCTGATCCCGGTGGAGCGGACCCATACGCCCTGCCCGGCCAACCGGGCCGCCTACGATCAAAACTACCAGGTATTCCAAAAGCTCTATCCGTCCAACAGGGCCCTTTTCCGGGCGCTGAACGGCGGCTGATCAAAGGGGGTATTCCGACATGTCCGAGCTTCTGCGCACGCTGAAGTTTCTTCTGTTTTCCCTCTCCGCCGGTATCATCGAGCTGGGGACCTTCTCCCTGCTCAATGAGCTGACCGCCTGGAGCTACTGGCCCTGCTACCTGATCGCCCTGACGCTGTCGGTGCTGTGGAACTTCACCCTCAACCGGCGTTACACCTTCCAGTCGGCAGGCAACGTGCCCAAGGCCATGGCCCAGGTATTCGGGTTCTATTGCGTCTTCACGCCCCTGTCCACCTGGCTGGGAGGCTATCTGGCGGATACGCTGGAGTGGAATGAATACCTTGTGACCCTGCTGAATATGGCCGCCAATTTTATCCTGGAGTTCCTGTTTGACCGGTTCGTAGTGTTCCGGGGCTCCCTCGATACCAACAGCGTGGCCCAAAAGCACAAGCTCAACTAGCAGCGCGAAGCCCCGGAACCAGATGGTTCCGGGGCTTCGGTTACGGATTTACTTATGTTCTGGTTCGCCTTTGTGTACAGGCGCCGCTCTTACAGCAGGCTCTTCTCGTCAGCCTTGCTGAACAGGTGCATCACATTGCCGCCAAAGGTGATGTTGATCTTGGCACCGTAGCCCAGGCTCTTCTGCTCACCGGTCAGGTCGATGGTGGGCAGGATAATGATCGCGTCCTTGCCGGCAACGTTTACATGCATGTGGATGGTAGCGCCCATCAGCTCGGTCACGTCCACAGTGGCGGACAGGGCGTGGGGGGCGTTGGCCTCGCACAGCATGATGTGGTCGGGACGGATGCCCAGAGTGATGCTCTGCGGGGCCGTGTTCTTGGAGTTGAGGATGGACTGCTTATCCTCGGGCAGCTCCATGCGCGCACCGGCGACGGTGACGTAGTAGCCCTTGGCGTCCTTCTCCAGCTTAGCGTCGAAGAAGTTCATCTGGGGCGTGCCGATGAAGCCGGCCACGAAGAGGTTGGCGGGATGGTCGAACACCTGCTGGGGGGTGCCGATCTGCTGGATGAAGCCGTCGCGCATAATGACGATGCGGTCGCCCAGCGTCATGGCTTCGGTCTGGTCGTGGGTGACGTAGATGAACGTGGTGTTGATCTTCTGACGCAGCTTGATGATCTCTGCGCGCATCTGGTTACGCAGCTTGGCGTCCAGGTTACTGAGAGGCTCATCCATCAGGAAGACCTTGGGCTCACGGACGATGGCGCGGCCGATGGCGACACGCTGGCGCTGGCCGCCGGACAGGGCCTTGGGCTTGCGGTCGAGGTACTGGGTGATGTCCAGGATCTCGGCAGCCTCCTTGACCTTGCGGTCAATCTCGTCCTTGGGAACCTTCTTGAGCTTGAGAGAGAAAGCCATGTTCTCGTAGACCGTCATGTGGGGATAGAGGGCGTAGCTCTGGAAGACCATGGCGATATCGCGGTCCTTGGGGGCGACGTCGTTCATGACCTTGCCGTCAATGAGCAGCTGGCCCTCGCTGATCTCCTCAAGACCTGCCACCATGCGCAGCGTCGTGGATTTGCCGCAGCCGGAGGGGCCGACCAGCACGATGAACTCCTGGTCCTTGATATCCAGGTTGAACTGCTGGACAGCAACGACGCCCCGCTCTGTGACCTGGAGGTTGACCTTCTTCTCCTGGACAGGGGCCTCGCCCTTCTTGGCCTTCTTTTTCTTCTGGTCGCCGCTGTGGGGATAGATCTTCATGACGTTCTTCAGGGATACAGTTGCCATCTTTCCAGGCGTTAGTGGGTATGCCTCCGCAAAACCCACCTCGGAAGAAGCGGAGCGATACCGCTTCCCCATTGCGGCAGGTCTCCACACTGCCGCACCGCACGCCTACGCGGGATTCATCCTTTCTTGTCAGTCTGCCGCGCCATTTTGTGGAGTGGCGGGGCAGCTCGTGATTCAATACCTGAGCGTCACCACCCAAGCTACTTACTAGGATACTGGAATCCAAAAGGAAAGTCAAGGCGGGAAGTGAATTTCGGGATTTTGCCGGGAAACCGTCCCCCATTCTGTCTATTCTGCCAAAAGCCTGCGGACGGCGGGAGATCCGCAAAACTGCGCCTTCCCGCGCCTTGACATCACGGGCCGGATATACTAAAATAGAGGTATCATCAGGAGGGCGGACGTCCTCTCCCGGCTGGATCTGCGCCTGCTCCACCTTCCATTTTTTGAGAGAAATGAGGAAACGACTATGAAATTTTCCAGCAAGGCGAAAAAGTGCGGGCTTTCCCCCATGCGGAAGTTCCATCCCTACGCTGTGGCCGCCGAGGCGGCCGGCAAGAAGATCTACCACCTGAACATCGGCCAGCCGGATATTGAGACGCCGCCCCAGTACTTCGAGGCGGTGCGCAATTTCCATCTGCCGGTGCTGGAGTACGCCCCCTCCCCCGGCCTTCCGGTTCTCATCGAGGCCATCCAGAAGTACTACGACAACCTCAACATGCACTTTGAGAAGGACGAGATCCTGATCACCACCGGCGGCAGCGAGGCCCTCCAGATCGTCCTCAACTGCATCCTGGACGACGGCGACGAGATCCTCATCCCCGAGCCCTTCTACCCCAACTACAACACCATGGTCAACGCCTGCGGGGCGAAGATCCATCCCATCCACACCTCCCCCGATGAGGGCTACCACTACGCCGACCGGGCCAAGATTGAAGCGGAGATCAACGAGCACACCCGCGCCATCATGTGTACCAACCCCGGCAACCCCACCGGTTCCGTCCTCACCCCCGAGGAGATGCGCATGATGGTGGACATCGCCAAGGAGCATGACCTGTTCATCATCGGTGACGAAGCCTACCGCGAGTTCGTTTACGCCGGCGAGCCCCTCCAGTCCCTGGGCGAGTTTGCCGACGCGCCGGAGAATGTCATCGTTATCGACACTGTCTCCAAGCGGTTCTCCGCCTGCGGCGCCCGCATCGGCTGCATCATCACCCGCAACAAGGAGCTGCTGAGCGAGGCCATCAAGTTCTGCCAGGCCCGCCTGTCCGTGGCCACCCTGGACCAGATCGCCTCCGCCGCCCTGTACGACGTGGGCCCCGAGTACTTCGCCGCTGTCCGGGAGGAATATAAGCTCCGCCGCGACACGGTGGTCGCCAAGCTCAAGGAGATCCCCGGCGTTATCTGCGAGTGCCCCCGCGGCGCGTTCTATTTGATGGCCGCCCTGCCGGTGGACGATGCGGACGCCTTCCAGAAGTGGCTGCTCACCGACTTTGACGACAACGGCGACACTGTCATGTTTGCCCCCGGCGGCCCCTTCTACGCCACTCCCGGCAAGGGCGTCAACGAAATCCGTATCGCCTACGTCCTCAAGCAGAAGGATCTGGAGCGGGCCATGGACCTGCTGGCTAAGGGCATTGAGGCGTACAACAAGCGCGGCAACTGACCTTTCCCCATTATCCTTAACATAACACCAGACAGCCTGAAGGGGCGGCGAACTGTGTCGCCGCCCCTTCAGGCTGTTTCCACTACGCTGCCCCGTCCTGGTTGGACGTCTGGAAAAAAGGGATTGCAGCATCGTCCCTTCTCATAAACAGCAGGCCAAACGATCCCGGACCGCAGTTGCTCGCGATGGCCGAGGACGCCTTTTGCAGATAGACCCGCTCAAATGGGCAGTACTGCTGTACCAGGCTTTGGATGTACTGGAGCTGCTTCTCATCCATCCCGGAATATGTGATGAACAGGATGCGCCGGTCAACATTCCTGGTATCCTGGAGCGTCTTTTTGACGTATTTCTTCATCACATGGGAAAAGCTCCCCATCTCCATACTGCCAACCACCATCTTGCTCTTTCTCAGCACGAGGACCGGGTGCAGCAGCAGCGCATCGCAGAGGATCTGTACTCGTTTCGATATCCGCCCGCAACGGCACATCATATGGGTGCTGTTGATGATAAAAGCGGAGGAAATGAATCGTTCGATCCGCCTCACTGACTCCACAATTTCCGCCTTTGCGGCATGATGCTCCGCCATATAGGCCGCGCACAGTACCGACAGCCCCATACTGCTGGAGAGATGGCCGGAATCAATCACCGTGACATTTTCAAAGGATTTCGCTGCCTCACAGGCATTTTGATATCCCTCGCTGACATGCCGTGCCATCGTGATATGGATCACATTCTGCGCCTCCGTCAGCTTCTGCGCAAAAAACCTCTCATAGTCCTCCACCTCTGGCGGCTGGGAATACCCCGCCTGCCCTCTGGCGATATGCATCAGCAGCTCATCCGCTCCCAGCTCCTGTTCATCCAGGAAACGCCCCTCATCTGTACAGACATAATACGGGCATACGGAGATGCCGAACTCTTTTCTGAGGGTTTCCGGGAGGTCGCAGACACTGTCCGTTGTAACCAGGACGGAGCGCCGCTGCGCCTGTTCAAAAATCAGGATATCTTTGTCAATATCCGACTGCTTGACCTCCGCGCTGATCCGCACCAGCCCCTTGGGAAGAATGCTCAATACCGCCGCCTCCAGCAGCGCGCCGCTGACCGGCTTGGCCAAATAGCCGCTGAAGCCCTCTTTCCGGTAGAGCAGCTGGTTGTCGCTGCCAGCGTTGGCGGTCAGGGCCACCACAGGTACATCCTGGCACAGCCCTCCCGGCTGTACGCGCAGCGCATGAAGGCACTCGATTCCATCCATCTCCGGCATCATGTGGTCCATGAGGATGCAGTCATAGTGGTGGTTCTGCGTCAGCTTCAGGCACTCGGCCCCGCTTGACGCGGTATCGATCTGGACCTTTGTCTCCGCCAACAGCTTGCTTACTACCGTCAGGTTCATATCGTTGTCATCTACCACCAGGATATGCGCATCCGGGGCCTCAAAGCTCTGCTGGTACGATTCCCCTTCGTGGACCCTGGAACGGGAAGCCAGCGTAAACGTCCCCAGCTCCTTTTCATCCACGATATCCTGCTCCAGCATGACGATAAACTTCGAGCCCTTGGTATAGACACTGTTTACGCTGATCTCACCGCCCATCAGCTCCACCAGCTGCTTGACTATGCTCAGCCCCAGCCCCGTCCCTTCAATATAGCGGTTCTTTTCCTCATCCACCCGCCGGAATGCGTTGAAAATATACGGGATATTCTCCTTCTTCACCCCCTGCCCGGTGTCCTCCACAGCGTACCAGACGCGCACCCTGTTAAACGTCTGCCGTTCGCACCGGATCGAGAGGGTGACAGAGCCCTCGCTGGTATATTTCACCGCATTACTCAGCAGGTTGATCAGGATCTGCTTAATGCGCACCTCATCCCCGCAGAGCATACTCGGAATGGATGGGTCCACCTGGAGCTTGAATTCCAAGCCCTTTTCCTTTGCCTTGATCCATATCATATTGACGATTTCCGAAAAAAGGGCGCCTGTCTCATAAGAAACATTGACAATCTCCATCTTTCCGGATTTAATCTTGGATATGTCCAGGATGTCATTGATCAGCGTCAGCAGCAGCTTGCTGGCCCCCTGGATATTCTTTGCGTTCTCCACCACCTCATCCGAAATATCCTCCCGCAGGATGATCTCATTCAGCCCGATAATCGTATTGATGGGCGTGCGGATCTCGTGGCTCATACTGGAAAAGAAGTGGTTCTCCGCCCGGTTCAGCTCTTCGATCTTCTTCTTTTGCTGCTGGGTGAGCGCATTCTCCTCCTCATACATCCTGTTCAGGAACAGGAGCAGCACACAGGTCAGCAGTCCAACCATGACAACGGAAAACGCGGAGTTAAAGAAGGAATTGCGCTGGGTATTCCAAGCGACAAACTCCGGGAAATAGTAGGCTGCGCCATAGCAAAGAAGCGTCTCCGCCGTGCAAAGTACGAGAAACACGGCCATACGCCTTCCCTGCAGGGTGATGCAGACATAGATAAAGCAAAATACGAACCACTCCGGCACCCCGCTGTAAAATCCGCCTGCGGTAAAAAAGCTGATGGGAAACAGCAGCAGCATCAGCACCGCGATGGCCGTAGCGCCTGTGCGGATTTTCTTCTTCCGGATGCTGATATTCACAATCATCCCCATGACGGCAAGGCTTACCGCCAGGATCAGGATATTCCAAATATTCCTGCCCATCGGCAGGATAAATACCAGCGCGACCATGCAGGTGCCAGATACAATGCGGAACATACGCTCCCGCAGGCTGATCCTGTGATCGGTGATGATCTCCAGCCATTTTTTAATCACGCACTCTTCCCCTCTCAAAACACGATGGTTCCTGCATTTTTCATGTAGAAGCCGGATCTGCTGGAAAAACGCCGGAAATATGCGCACACAGTGTTTCATACGCACGCATCAGCGCAGGGTGATGCGTACGGATATAGTCCGCGTCGCCCCTTTTCCCCGCCAGCTCCAGCTCCTTTGCCTGTGCGGAAAGCGCCTCTGCGCCAATTGTCAGCGATGTACTCTTTAACGCATGGACCTTGACCGCATAGTCCGCCCAGCCGGCGCTTTCATACAGGGACACGATCTCCGCCTGCTTCTCTGCGCTCTGTTCACAGAACATCTGGAGCATTTCCTGGTAAAATTCCTCATCCCCGCCGCAATACTCCAGCCCGAGCGTCACGTTGATGCCGGCCTGGGCCAGCTGGCCACAGGGAATCGACGGCCCCTCCGCCGCAGCCTCCGGCAGACCGGCCATCTCCGCAGGCTCCGGGGCCTCTGCCAGCCCGGCGCCTTGTTCGTGCGCCTCCGGCGGCTCATCTTCCGGAGCAGCCCTCTCCCTATCCTTTGTGGGGCTCATGCTGTACTGGATGCAGCCCTTGGGCAGCACCTTCCGCAGCACCCGTTCCAAGACGGTGCGTTCGATGGGCTTGGGGACAAATTCTGTAAAGCCTTCGCTGCGGAACATGTCCCTTGCGCCGCTGACGGTATTTGCAGTCAGCGCGATCACCGGCAGATCCTGATAGATCCCGTTGTGGATCTCACGGATCTTTTTCAGCGTCTCCACGCCGTCAAAGCCCGGCATCATATGATCCAGGAAGATGATGTCGTAGGAAACGCTGCTGCACTGCACCACCGCCTCCCTTCCGCTCAGGCAGGTATCCACCTCGATCCCATAGCTCCCCAGCACGCCCTTGGCAACCACAAGATTCATTTCCTCGTCATCCACAGCCAGGGCCCGGACGCCCACGCAGGTAAACGGCTTCCGGCCTGCGGCCTGCGCCTCTATGAACCCGCGCTCCCCCGTCTCCCCGTTCAGCAGGTTGGCGACAGAGAGGGCGGAGAACGGCTTATGTATGACAAGCAGCTTGCTGCCGCGGTCCAGTACGAATTCCCTCTCCGCAATCACAATGACCCGGAGCGTACCTGCCAGGTCCTCGTAATATTCCTGGTTTTCCTCATATTCCGCCTGTGCAATGAACACATGGGTCAGCTTTTTGGTGCGCTGCAGCTTGAGCAGGCCCTCAAAATTGTGCGCCTGATATCCCCGGATGCCAAGCCCCTGCACCAAATTCAGGATCAGCCCGTCATAATATTCCCGGACCTCGTCACAGCTGTACTTCTCCGGTTTGAAATAGCACACAATGCAAAACTGGTCCGCATGATTCAGTACGATGCACGGCCGGTCGTCCGCGACACCCTGGGGGATCACGATATGGGCGTGCAGGCCCTGCTGCTTTTGGCTGTCAAAATGGACGAAGCCGCCCATTGCGTTCAAAAGCCCCCGGGCAATGGGCAGCCCAAGCCCAAGCCCTCCCGCAAAGCGGCTGCTGCCGGAATCTGCCTGGTAAAAGACGTTATACATCTTCAGCAGCTGGGAATCCGTCATCCCGATACCGGTATCACGGATATCTACAATCAGGTTGACGCCGTACTTCTCCTGCCGGTATCCAATACATACATTGATGCCGCCCTCCTCCGTAAACTTGATGGAGTTTTCCACCAGGATTTTGAACACATGAGAAATTTTCTCTGCATCCCCGACGAGGACCGCCGGCACATTGGGATCGATATCAAATACCAGCTCCAGATGCTGCCGGTTGCTCTGCAATGCGGTCATTGTGATCACATCGTTAAGCACCGAGGTAATCATATATTCTTTCTTTGACGGCGACAGCGTGCCCTCCATGATCTCCGTATAGTCCATCATGTTATTGATCTGGTTGGACAGCCGCTTTCCCGCCAGCTTGATGGATGCCATATCCGCCCGGATCTCCGGGGGGAGCTCCCTGCCAAGGGCCACCTCGCTGATCCCGATCACCATATTGATCGGTGTACGCAGCTCATGGGAAACATTCGACAAAAAAACAGCGTTCTGCTTCCCTGCTGTCTCCAGCTCCGCAAATACACTGTTATACCACTTCCGCTGTTCATTTCGCTGGTAGATCCAGTACCTGGCAAGCGCCGCCCCGCAAAAGGTCACAACGGCCCCGAACCCCAAACGAAACATATCCCGGCTCTCCATCTGATAAGAAATGGTATGGAGGACCAGGATATGATACAGCAGCGCAAGCACATACAGGGAGACGATGACATGCAGAACCCATTTCTTATTCAGCATGAACAGCGCAAGGATCAGGATACAGGCCACAGCGGGTATGTCAAACAGGCTGCCCTCATGCGCGCAAAAGAAAAAGAATTCGGTCAGCATCAGCCCGGCGCACAGGTTCTCATAGAGCGCGTCTGAACCGATCCTCGCAATATGCAGGACCCATACGCTGAAACAGCCCGCCGTCATCAGCAGGACCATCCAGAACTCCCACGCCATGACCATCGCCACCAGGCACATCATCCCGCCAAATATCG
The DNA here is from genome assembly GCA_022797115.1 of Oscillospiraceae bacterium. GTDB lineage: Bacteria > Bacillota > Clostridia > Oscillospirales > Oscillospiraceae > Pelethomonas. The sequence goes on along the minus strand of JAAWKB010000001.1, from coordinate 21,078 downwards.
TGGTGATGACAGCCAGCAGCAGATGCCGGCTTGTCTGCGTCTCCGCCCTCATTGCCGCTCAAACTCCTGTGAGACCCGCTTTTGCAGCTCCTGCGGCAAATATGGCTTTTTCAGGTAATTCACTGCGCCGAGCCTGATGGCGCTGACTACATCGTCCTCCATCCCCGACGCGGTTAAAAAGATCACCGGTATCTCGTCACCCAGATCCTTTATACGGGAAAAGGTCTCAAAGCCGTTCATTTTGGGCATTTCAATATCCATAAGGATCAGATCGACGGTCTCGTCCCTCAGCTTTTCAAGCGCCTTTTTACCTGAATCCGCCAGCACGACATCATACTCCTTCCCCAGGATCTTTTTTGTCCGCGCCAGATTCATACTGTCGTCATCTACCACCAAAATACGCTTTTTCATAGAGCAGCCTCCCTGTTTCGTTGATCGATATTTCTAAAAAGCCCACGGAGCTCATTTTAAATGAAAACCACCGGAAAATCAAGCCTATATTTCTGCGCGGGGGGCCCGGCCTGCCAAGCCTTTTGGGGATGTGCATTTTTGCCGGGCCTTGCCGGTTTTGGGGCGATATAATAAGCCGCCCCTGCAGCTGACCAACATCAGCCGCAGGGGCGGTCCAGCTTGTCAAACGGCCGCGATAGCCGCCTGCTCTGGATTTTCTATCAGCCGGAATATCCCTCCAGCCGGTTTGGGTCAGGCCGCGCTGTCCACGAAATGGGCGAGCACAGAGGTCAGGGCGGCGCGGGATACCGTGCCATCTCCGCCGGGCAGCGCGCCTTCCTCCAGGGTGATCCCCTGCTTTTCAGCGTAGCCGGTGAGGATGGCGGCGGCTTCGTCACCGGTCAGGCCCGCGGTAGGGTCGGTAACGCCGTCCTCATAGCCGGGCAGCAGGCCGTTGGCGTCCGCCCAGGCAACCGCCTTGGAGAACCAGCGGCTGCCGGTGGATTCCGTCTCGGGTCGGCCCTCCAGCTGATAGAGGATGTTTGCCAGCATACTCCAGGTAACGGATGTCTCCGGCACGAACTGCTCCGCTGTAACACCCCGCATCAGCCCCGCCTGATACACGGCCAGAAGGTCGCCGTAGTAGGCGGCGTCTGCCGCCACATCATTGAAAGGGAGGGCAGCGGCCGGGACCGGGGCTGCGTCCTGCCCGGCCAGGAACTGGGCGTCGCGCACCGGGTCCAGCGCATCAACAACAGCCTGGGCCGCCTGGAGATTTTCCGCGTTCCCGCGCTCCTTTGCCACGGCCAGGACCTGCTCCGCCACCGCATAGGCGGACTGGACGATGGGGTGTTCCGCATCCGCAGTTTCCGCCTCGTCCACCAGGCGCAGATGGTCAATGGCCATGCTGCCCAGCAGGGAATCCAGGGCCGGCTGGATATCGGAGGCGGCGCTGTTGCTGCTGAGGCCCTGGTAGAGGATGTTGGCCACAAAGCCCAGGGTAGAGGCGGTGTACCAGTTGCCGTCAAACTGGTTGGGGTTGGCGGTGTTGTCCGTGACGGGGGAGTTGATCTTGTTGGTCAGGTAGACCACCACCAGATCCTGCTCCGGGTCGATCATGGTCAGCGTGCCGGTCCAGCCCTGGTGGCCGATGGTATCCCGGGACGCCTGAACGCCGAAGTACCACGGGCGCAGGCAGCTGCCCTGCCGCCACCAGCCCTGCCCCCAGTTGGCCAGGGTGTCCTTGCGGGCGGTGAAATAGCTGTTGACATTGGGGTTAAAGAGGGCCGTTTTCCCGTAGCCGCTGTGGTTGAGCATCACCTGGGCCAGCTTGGCCAGATCCTCCGCATTGGAGAAGAGGCCCGCGTGACCGGATACGCCGTTCATCGCATAGTATGCCTTCTCGTCGTGGACCGTCCCCTGGATGACGCCCTCCCGGATACCGGTGAAGTGGATCGCGCCGTCCCGGCTGTTGCCGTTGAGCTCGGTGGCCGCACAGTCGCCGGCGTCAAAGCCGTGCTCCAGGGGGGCATAGGTGATATGGCTGAGCCCCAGGGGCTTGAAGAACACGTCCTTCAGGAAGGTATCCAGATCCTTGCCGGAGACCTTCTCAATAATGAGGCCCAGCAGCATGTAGTCCACATCGGAGTAGACCGTCTTGGTGCCCGGCTCATAGTTGAGGGGGGCTTTGCAGATGGCCTCGGCCACCTTCCCGCTGCCGATGGCGTAGAGGGGGTTGGCCGTCCCGGCCTCGGGGGTCTGGGTATCCTGGTTGAACTGGTCGTTGTGGAACTGGGGGTCCGGATCAAAGCCGGCCTGGTGCTGGAGGATATCCTGGATGGTCAGCTGCTGCTTCCAGGCAGTTATTTTGTCCTTGTCAGCCTCAGCAGTGCCTGTCTTGAAGGCAATATTGCCCTTTTCAGCGAAGCTGGGGAAGTATTTGGTAATGGGGTCGCCGAGGTGCAGCTGCCCCTCCTTGACCAGGTACTGGAGGGCGTAGTTCACGGCGTACATCTTGGAGTTGGACGCCAGGTCGTAGAGGGTATCGGTGGTGGCGGGGACATAGCCGCTGTCGCTGGGCAGGATGCGCTCCCCGTCGGAGGTGTAGGAGTTGGCCGCGCCCCATGCGTTGGAGTAGACCATCCGGCCGTCCTTGACAATCGCCAGCTGGGCGGACGTAAAGCCCCGGTCCACATCGCCCTGGATGATATCGCTGATCAGATTCAGGACCTTGCTGTCCAGGCCCACGTCCGCCGGCTTGCCCTTGATGACCTCCGGATTGACGCTGACCATCAGCAGCGGCGCGTCCTCACCCCTGGGGGTACCCACGGGCATCCCGCTCACCTGCACGCTGTTGCGGCCATTCACAGCCACCTTGGACACATCTACGGCGAAGAAGCCGGTCTTCTCCAGCATGGCGGAGACATCCACAGCCACACCGTTGACGAACACCTGGAGGGAGGGGATGGCGCTGCGCACGGCGAAGTAGATGGTGCCCTGGCCCTTGTAGGTGTCAAACCAGGTCACGCCGTTCTGGTAGCAGTAGGATGTGCCGGTGCCATAGGCCCTGGGGAAATAGACGGCGTTCTGGTCGCCGCCGGTGTACTTGCCGTCCTTGTCCGCGCAGGGCATGGAGGAAACGGAGACTGCCTTCAGCCCGGCGGAGGGGGCGGCGTCCCCGGCCGCGGTGACGGCATCCAGACGCGCCTGGAGCTCTGCCAGCCACTTCTCCGCGTTGGCCTTGTTCTCATCCTTGTCCACATACGCCGCAGCAGCCTCGGCCAGGGCGTCCAGGGCGGACTGGGCATAGCCCTTGGCAGCCTGGTTGAGACGCTTTTCCGCCCGAGTGACCGAGAGGTCTGCCAGGGCAAACGCGTCATTCATGTGGGGGGCCTCGTCATAAGCTCCCTTGTGCTCGGGCAGCATACTGATGCGGTCCATCGCCAGCTGCATGAGGCTGGCGTCCATGGCCTCCGGGGATGAGGTGAGGGACTCGTACACATAGCCCACCACGCAGCCCAGGCCGCCCAGGACCATGTTGTCGGAGTAGAAGTCATTGGCGCTGACGGTGTTGTCCAGGACGGGGGAATTCTTCTTGTTGGTCAGCAGTACGACAACCAGATCCTGCTCCGGGTCAATCACGGTCAGCGTGCCGGTCCAGCCCTGGTGGCCGATGGTGCCGCTGGAGGAATGGGTGGTGAAGTAGTTGTTACGGCCTGCGTTGCCCTGCCGCCACCAGCCCAGCCCCCAGGTGGGCGCCTCGATGCTCTTGGGCTTTGTGAACTCATCGATGATATCGGTGCTAAAGTACTGATGGCCGCCGTAGCCGCCGGTGAGCATCAGGGAGGCCAGCCTGGCCAGATCCTCCGCGTTGGAGAAGAGGCCCGCGTGGCCGGATACGCCGTCCATGGCGTAGAACGCCTTCTCATCGTGGACCTCGCCCTGGACCACATCGGTGCGGACGTTGGCGAAGTGGATCGCGCCGTCCCGGGTGTTGCCCTGGAGCTCTGTTGCGGCGCAGTCATCCTTGGCAAAGCCATTTTCCAGGGGGTTGTAGGTGATGTGCTTGAGGCCCATCGGGGTCCAGAAGGTCTCCTTGAGGAACTGGTCCAGCCCCTTGCCGGCCACCTTCTCGATGATGAAGCAGAGAAGCATATAGTCCACGTCGGAGTACTTGGTCTGGGTGCCCGGCTCATAGGTCAGCGGGGAGGCCAGCACCTTCCCCAGGGTGGCGGAGCGGTCCTGGGAGAAGAGGGGGTTGTCCACACCGGCCTGGGGGGTCTGGGCAGCCTGGTCAAACTGGTCGTTGTGGTACTGGGGGTCCGGGTCAAAGCCGGCCTGGTGCATCAGGACGTCCCGGATGGTCAGCTGGCTCTTCCAGGCGCAGATCTGCGCCTGCTCTGCCGCGCCGGTGCCGGCCTTGAAGATGGTCTTCCCCTGATCGTCAAATTCCGGGAAGAACTTGGTGATGGGGTCGTCCAGGGCGATGTCGTAGCCCTCGTGGCTGAGCATGTACTGAAGGGCGTAGTTGACGGAGTACATCTTCGTGTTGGAGGCCAGGTCATAGAGGGTATCGGTGGTGACGGGGACATAGTCGCTGTCACCGGGCTGGATGCGGCTGTTGTCATTGCGGTAGCCGTTCACAGCGCCCCACGCCTCGTTGACCACCAGCTTGCCGTCCTTCACCACAGCCAGCTGTGCGCCGGAGAAGCCGTACTTCACCTCGGCCCTGACCAGATCGCCAATCAGCGACAGCGTATCCGCGTCCATGCCCACATCCTCCGGGGTCCCGCTGATGAGCGTGGGATAGGGGATGTTGACGGCGACGGTGAGGGTGGACGGGGTGATGGCGGAGACCTGGATGGTGTTGGTACCGTCCACAGTCAGGCCGGAGATATCCACCTTCCAGGTGCGCCCCGCCCCCATGCCGGAGGTGTCAACCTCGGCATTGTTGACAAAGAGGCGGAAACTGGTCACGCCCTCGGCGGGGGTGACGTACAGCTCGCCCTGGTCACGGAAGCAGGTGAAGCTGTACAGGCTGTTCATTGCCAGCGTGTCGTCAACATAGCCCTTCCAATCGGGGAAGGTGACGGCCCCCTGCCAATCCTGGTCCGGCAGGGCGACGGGCTGCGCACCCCCGGCAGCAAAGGCGGGACAGGCCAGTGACAGGCTGAGTACTGCGGCCAGTACCAGGCTGAGCATTCTCTGCATTGCTTTTTTCATGTTTGTCTCCTATTTCACACATTAACTGAGCTTCTGGCGGACGGGCGCCACATGTGCGTTTTTATTTAATGTATCCCGCCGGATACAAAAAATGCCCGCGCCACAGGCCGCCTTCTGGGCAGGGTAACGCCTGCCACAGAAAGGTTGGCACTGGACTCGGACATCCATGCACGGAGATCGAGCGGTTTGATCGCCTTAGATTGCTTGTACCTTTAGTATACCAGCTTTTTTCGTCCCGTCAAGGGAATTCTGCAAATTTCTCTATATTTTTTGTATAAAAACCCCAATTCCAGTAAATGTAATCCAGTAAGTTTCATCATTATTAATAAAAGCGGCAAAAAGAAATCTTTTTTTGAAACAAAGTTCTACATTTCTCGCGAGTTCTTGACGCAAAAGAAACCACATGCTATAGTGCCCTTATGTAGCTGCCGGTGCTTGACGGCAGAAGCATGTACGCGGTGCTTTCGGACGGCGCAGCGCACAGTGCATGGAATCAGAGCGGTCGTTTTCAGGAGAGATGGGAGGTGGAAATGGGAACAGAAGCCCGACCAGATGGCAGCAGGGAGTCCCTTTGCGGCCCGTTCCGCCTGCCATCCCCCTCTTATTGACCTATATTAGTAGATTTAGAAAAACAGGGCCCGCCCGACGGTTGTGTCAGGCGGGCCCTGTTTTTCTGCTGCGCGCACCCTGGCGGGCTGCGCCATTATGTATTCTTTACCGGGTCCATATAGTAGATACTGTTTTTTGTCTCCACCACCACCCGGCCTGTCTCCTTGTCCTTCTTCCAGGTCTGGACCAGGCTGGTGCGGATATACCGGTCACAGGGGTCGCCCCGCCGGTCGTAGCGGCAGTGGATGAGCACACAGCCATCCTCCATCTTGGGCTCACCGATACAGCCCATGCCCTCCGCGCCGGCCTTGGCGACACCCTCCTTGTCTGTGATCCGAACGATCCGATACACGCTTACACCTCCCCGCTCCTCCGCCGGTCCCAGCGGAGGCCGCGCCTTTTTCTCTATACCTATTATAGAGGGGGGCGGTTTCTTTGTCAATCGTACTTTGCCCGTCATTTGCCGGACAATATGGAGAAATTCTTGTGGAATTTTCCGCATTACCATGGTATACTAAGCAACGTACACAAATAAACAGATGAGGTGCTCTATGGCGCGCTTTGGGAAATATACCGCTATGATCTATCTGCTGCTGGCCGTGGCGGCGCTGGAATTTATCGGCCTTGCGGGCGTGCTGCTGCTGGGCGGGCAGGAGGGGGCCGGTCCGACGGCCCTTGCGGCCGACGTGGAGGACCCGGCCGCTCCGGCAGCGGAGGAGGAAGTCATGCCCGCCTGGCTGGAGCCTACCCCGACCGTCATCGTCGAAAAATCCCCCCCGCCCGGCGAGCTGACAGCGGCGGAAATTCTCTCCAGTGCGCAGGTGATCGCCCACGGCATGGGCGCGGCCGGTGGGGAGGCCACCCTCAACTGCCGGGAGGGCTTTCTGGAGCAGTATGCCAAGGGTGTACGGGTCTTCGAGGTGGACCTGCGGCTGACCCGCGACCAGAAGGTCGTGCTGCGCCACGACTGGCGCACCGGCTGGCAGGATGGGGTCGGAGAGACCGCCGTCCCCACCCTGGAGGAATTCCTCTCCAAACCCATCCAGAAAAAATATACCCCCCTCTCCTTCCAGGATTTGCTGCTGCTGATGGAGGAATACCCGGATATCTGCATCATCACGGACTCCAAATTCACCGAGGCGGAGATTGTTACCCTGCAATTTGAGGCCATGCTGCAGGATGCCCGGGAGCTGGGTCTGAGCTACCTCTTTGACCGGATGGCCATCCAGATCTATGACCCGCTGATGTTCCGCGTGGTGGATGCTGTCCACCACTTCCGCTACTATATCTACACCCTCTACACCGACGGCTTTGCGCGCACGGAGGAGGATTTCCAGGAGAAAGCCGCCTTTTGCGTGGAAAACGGCATTTTGGGCATTACCATGTGGGACTACTGGTGGCGCGCGGAGTACGCGCCCATTGCTGGCCAGCTGGGCCTGGCGGTCTACACCCACACCGTCAATGATGCCGCCGAGGCTGCCCGGCTGTTGGACGAGGGGGTAAAGGCGGTCTATACTGACGAACTGACCCCCGGGGATCTCGCCCCGGCGGCAGAGAACGACATCCCCCAGGATACCGGGGAACCCAAGGAAGAAGGAGAATCAACATGGAACTGACAGAGAAAAGGCTATCCACCGAACAGATTTTTGACGGGCGCATCCTGCACATCCGCCGGGACCTTGTCGAGCTGCCCGACGGGACGCAGTCCGTGCGGGAGGTGGTGGACCATCCGGGCGGCGTATGCATCCTGGCCCTGGACGAGGAAAACCAGGCCCTGCTGGTCAGCCAGTTCCGCTACCCCTATGAGCGGGTGGTGCGGGAGCTGCCCGCCGGGAAACTGGAGTACGGCGAGGACCCGGACGCCGCCGCCATCCGGGAGCTGAAGGAGGAGACCGGCGCGGCGCCAGGCGAATTCCGTTCCCTGGGGGAGCTCTATCCCTCCCCGGGCTACTGCGGCGAGATCATCCGCATGTATCTGGCCCGGGATCTGTCCTTTGGGGAAACCCATCTGGACGCGGACGAGTTTTTGAACCTGGAGCGCATCCCCTTCAGCCAGCTGGTGGAGCAGGTGCTCTCCGGCGAGATCAAGGACGCCAAGACCATTGCCGCCGTACTGAAGGCCAAGCTGCTGCTGGATCTGTAGGGCCGCAACGAAGGGAAGGGAAGGACGACATGGAAGAAAAAAAGACCGTCCTCATTGTAGAGGACGAAAAAGGGATCGTGGATATCCTCCGCTTCAACCTGGAAAAGGAGGGCTACGCCGTCCTGACCGCCTATGACGGGGAGACCGGCCTTGCCCTGGCCCAGGAGAAAAACCCGGATATCATCCTCCTGGACGTGATGCTGCCAAAGATGAACGGCTTTGATGTGTGCCGCATCCTGCGGGAGAACGGCAGCAGCGTGCCGGTCATCATCCTCACCGCCCGGGAGGAGGAGACTGACAAGGTCCTGGGCCTGGAGCTGGGCGCGGACGACTACATCACCAAGCCCTTCTCCATGCGGGAGCTGATGGCGCGGGTAAAGGCGAACATCCGCCGCACAGCCATGCAGCAGGCCGGGCCGGACGCGGCGGCCATGAGCGCGGGGGGCGGGCTGACCATCAACCCGGAGAACTACCAGGTCTGCAAGCACGACAAGCCCATTGACCTGACCCAGCGGGAATATGAGCTGCTCACCTTCCTGGCCAGCCACCCGGGGAAGGTCTACTCCCGGATCGACCTGATGGAGCAGGTCTGGAACTATGAATATGTCGGGGACGACGTGCGCACGGTGGATGTGACCGTCCGCCGCCTGCGGGAAAAAATCGAGGACGACCCCGCCAGCCCGGCGCTGATCCTGACCCGCCGCGGCGTGGGGTACTACTTCGCGGGGCAGGCGTAGGCGGGCAGTCATTCTTTTTCTTGAAAGAAAAAGAATCAAAAAGAACTTGATACAGTACGCCCTAATAACATGGACTTATATTACAAAGCCCGTTTAAAGTCTTTCTTTTGATTCTTTTCTTTGTCCACAAAGAAAAGAATGTCTACCGCCGGCAGAGAGAGGGGGGAGGTCCCGGTGTTCCGCAGCCTGCATATGAAGCTGGTGCTCATCATGCTGCTGCTCATTACGTCCCTGATGACCGTAGTGGGCGCGTTCATGATGACCAGCATCACCGGCTTTTACATTGACGAGTTTTACCAGCAGATGGAGAGCGTATTTGGCGACTCCAATCCCGCCAACGCCACCTTCGTCAACTCCCTGCGCCGGGAGGCCGCCCAGGAGGACGGCGCAAAAAAGCTCCAGGAGATGATCGAGGTCAAGGCCCGGGATCTGGGCCTGAACTCCAACACCCGCAACTACTACATCCTGGACGGGCACACCGGCGCATTTTTGGCCGGTTCCGACGGCCAGGAGGGCTTCAACCGCCTCCAGGCCACCCCCAACCTGCTGGCCGCCCAGGGCAGCGTCGCCTCCGGTACGGACGTGGTGGGCGACCAGAGCGACATCACCGCCAGCTACATGGATATCGCCATCCCCATCACCGGCGGGAACAACGCCTTCATCATTTATATTTACGACAACCGCGACACCGTCAGCGCCCTCAACAGCCAGCTCTTTCTCATCATCGTCCAGGCGCTGCTGGTGGGCCTGCTGATCTCCGTGCTGCTCAGTTTCCTGCTCAGCAAGACCATGATTATCCCCATCGAGCGCCTGACGGAGGGGGCGGAGCGGGTGGCCGCCGGGGACTTCGGCTCCACCATCGAGGTCGATTCCACTGACGAGATCGGCATCCTTACCACCACCTTCAACGACATGGCCTCCGTCCTCCAGGAGACGCTGGAGGCGGTGGAGAACGAGCGCAACAAGCTGGATACCCTCTTCCTGCACATGTCCGACGGCGTGGTCTCCTTTGGCCGCGACGGCGCCGTCCTCACCAGCAACCCCGCCGCCAGCCGGATGCTGGGCCGGGAGGTGGCTTTCTACGACTACGACGCCCTCTTCGGCCAGCAGTTCCCCTTCCGGAAGGTCATGAGCCTCCAGCGGCCCAATTCCGTCTCCGGGGAGCTGACGGTGGGCGGGCGCATCCTGGAGCTGTACCTGGCCCCCGTCTCTGACGGGGAGGACGGCGGCGCGATGGCCGTACTCCACGAGGTCACTGCCCAGCGGAAAAACGAGGAGATGCGCAAGGAGTTCGTCGCCAACGTCTCCCATGAGCTGCGCACCCCCCTGACCAACGTGCGCAGCTACGCCGAGACCCTCCGGGACAGCGAGGACATCCCCCGGGACACGACCAACAGCTTTCTGGACATCATCATCAGCGAGACCGACCGCATGACCCGCATCGTCCAGGACCTGCTGACCCTCAGCCGCCTGGATTCAGGCCGGGCGGAGATCAAGATGGTCCGTTTCTCCCTGCTGGAGGCCATCGAGTCCGTCTGCCGGGCCGTGGAGCTGGAGGCCCAGCGCCGGGGCCACACCCTGGTGCGGAAATTCTCGCCGCCTTTGCCCCTCATGATGGGCGACCGCAGCCGCCTGGAGCAGGTGATGATGAACGTGGTGGGCAACTCCATCAAGTACACCCCCGACGGCGGCACCATCACTGTGGACGCCGGCGTCTCCGGTAAAAATGTGTGGATTGAGGTCTCTGACACCGGCATCGGCATCCCCGCCCAGGACCGGGAACGGATCTTTGACCGCTTCTACCGGGTAGACAAGGCCCGCAGCCGGGAGAGCGGCGGCACGGGACTGGGCCTCTCTATTGCCCGTGAAATCGTGCTGCGCCATCACGGCACGATTGGCCTGTCCAGCCACGACGGGCCCGGCACCACGGTGCGCATCGTCCTGCCCATCCGCCAGACCAGGGAGGGATTCCATGCAGAATAAACGGCTGCGCGGCTTCCTTCAAAACCTGGCCCTGGTGCTGCTGAGCCTGTCGGCCCTGTTCCTGCTGGGCAGTATGCCGCTGTTCCACATCAGCTGGACCGACCAGGTCCAGAGCCTGCTGGCCCCCCACCCCGCCAGCGGCGGCCACGCCCAGTCCTCCACACTGGCGGACATGTTCCCCTCTGTCCATGTCATGGTGACGCAGGACATTGAATACCGCCGGTACGGGCGGCTCTACGTCCCCGGGGACGACCCCCTCCTGGAGCAGATCATCCCCCTATTCCAGGAGGCCCTGGGCTCCGCCAGCGAGACGGGGGCCTCCGCAGAGCTGACCCTGCGCAGCGCCTTGGATTCCCCGTGCCTGTACCTGGATCTCACGACCCAGCTCCCCCTGGAGGCGGTGGCCGCCTGGCTGGGGGAGACCGCCGGGTTCAGCCGGGAGGTGCGCTCCATGGCCCTGACCTCCGAGCAGGAGGACACCGCCACGCTCTATCTGCGCAGTGAATCGGGGGACATCTTCCGCTACAACACCGCCCTGCCTGTATCCGCAGTGCGCGAGGTCTGCGGCAGCCAGACCTCCAACGGCAGCATCTTCGCCTACGAGAGCAACTACGCCCCCTTGGACCCCTACACCGTCCTGGTGGCGGAGACGCCGGAGGCGCCTGCGGTCCAGACGGAGCTGCCCGCCGCCTACTCTGTCTACAACCTGCTCACGGCCCTGGACTTCAACGCCCACCCCCTCTTCCGCTACACGGAGAGCAGCGGGGCGGAGGTGGTGGAGGAATCCCCCCGCACCCTCCGGGTCAGCCCCGACGGCGCGGTCAGCTTCACCAGCCGCGGCGAGGACGCATCCCCCCTCTATCAGGTACCCGCCGCGGGGGAACAGCCCACCATGCCGGAGTGCCTGTCCGCCGCCGGCCGCCTGGCGGCGGCGCTGACCGAGGGGACCGGCGCGTCGCCGCTGTACCTGCGGGCGGTGGAGATGGCGGAGGGGGGCTGCACAGTCCGCTTCGGCTACCACGCCGGGGCAATCCCCGTCTTTTTCTCCGACGAGAAGGACGCCCTCTCCGTCACCATCAGCGGCGCAGCCATCACCGCCTTCACCTACCGCTGCCGGGCCTATACGCCCACAGAGGACACTTCCCCCCTGCTGCCCGCCGCCATGGCCCAGGCCATCGCCTCCCTCTACCCGGAGGCGGGGCTGTCCGTCGGGTATGTGGACGGGGGGGCCGGGCCCCTGGCCGCCCACTGGCTGGCGGGCTGAGGGCATATTCGCTTGCGGGAAAGGAGGGGACGCCCCCTTGGAGACCTACCGTCTGAAAAATATCGCCATTTTGATCCTGCTGCTGCTCAACGGGTGCCTCCTGCTCCTGCTGGGATATCAGAATCTCCAGGCCATGCGGGCGGAGACGGACACCGCCGGGCAGCTGGAGGCCCTCTATGCGGCCAACCAGCTGAAGCTGGGCAGCGGGGTTGACCTGGACCAGCCCGTCCTCTCCCCGCTCTCCCTCTCCCGCCAAGGGGAGACCGAGCAGGCCATCGCCTCCTTTCTCCTGGGCGGTGCGGCGGAGCCTGCCAGCCAGGGCGGCGGAATCTACAGCTATGAGGGGGACCACGGCGCCATCCATTTCCGGGCGGGCGGCAGCTTTGACGGCAGCAGCCTGACGCTGGCGGTGGACGACATCACCGCTTTCTGCCAGCAGTTCTGCCAGCAGTTTGGCTATGCGGACCTCCAGGTCCAGATCCAGAACCGCACCGGCAGCGTCACCGCCATCCAGCAGGTGTCGGGCGTGCCGGTGGCCGGGTGCAGCCTGACGCTGCGCTTCGAGCGCGGGGTCCTGGCCTCCGTCAACGGTGCGCATGTGAGCCTGGAGGATGCTGTCCCGGAGCCCGCCGAGCGGATGAACTGCGTCACCGCCCTGGTCCGGTTCCTGGACTACCGGAACACCGCCGGCGTGGTATGCAGCGAGGTGACGGACGTGCGGTGCGTCTATGAATTGCAGGGCGGGGCTGCCCCCCGCCTGCTGCCCATGTGGCGGGTGGAGACGGACACCTATGTCTACTTCGTCAACTGCGCCACCGGGGAGGTCACGCGCCACTGACCAGGATTGGAAAGTGAGGAATGCTTATGTTTGAAAAAAGGAAAAAAAGATTCCATGTACTGGAAGAAGAAAACGATGGCTCTGTCATCATCCGGGTGATCGTTGACACCAGGACGGGCGTTCATTATATTATGACAGCTGGCGCCGGCGGTTCCTCTATCACGCCCCTGCTTGACAGCAGCGGGAATGCAGTCATTGATACACGCCCCTTCTCCTGATGGATCTCATCCATGAAAAGCAGGTCTGAAACTATATCAGCTGAACCGGGCGCTTTTTCGAGAAGAATTGACTTTGCCGCATAATCAGAGTATCCTAAGAGACAGGTATTACAATACGGGAGGTACGACCAACCATGAACACAGCGGAACTGAAACGCTTCTGCACCGCCGTCCGCCGGGACATTATCAACATGACGGCCAACGCGGGCAGCGGCCATCCCGGCGGCTCTCTGTCCGCCGTGGAGCTGATGAGCGCCATCTTCTGTACAAAGATGCGCATCAATCCCAAGAACCCCCAGGACCCGGGCCGGGACCGCTTCGTTTTGAGCAAGGGCCACGCCGCCCCCTGCTACTACGGCGTACTGGCGGAGCTGGGCTATTTTGACAAATCGGCCTTTGAGAGTTTCCGCCAGCTCCACGGGATGCTCCAGGGCCATCCGGATATGAAGAAGATCCCTGGCGTGGACGCCTCCACCGGCTCTCTGGGCCAGGGCGTCTCCATCGCGGCGGGCATGGCCCTGGCGGCCAAGCACCAGGGCCAGGACGTCAAGGTCTACACGATCCTGGGCGACGGCGAGTGCCAGGAGGGCCAGGTCTGGGAGGCTTTCATGGCGGCCAGCCATTACAAGCTGGACAACCTGACCGTGGTGGTGGACAACAACGGCCTGCAAATCGACGGCAGCAACGACGAGGTCATGAGCCTGGGCGACCTGGCGGCCAAGCTGCGGGCCTTCGGGTTCCAGACGGTGGAGGTTGCCGACGGGAACGACCTGGAGCAGGTGCTGGCGGCGCTGGACGCGCCCGCCGCAGCGGGGCAGCCCCGGGCTATCCTGGCCCACACCTGCAAGGGCAAGGGCGTTTCCTATATGGAGAACCAGGTGGGCTGGCACGGCAAGGCGCCCAACGAGGAGCAGCGCCAGCAGGCATTACAGGAATTGGAGGGCTGAGACCATGAGTGAAAAAGCAACAAGAGCCGCCTATGGCGAGGCCCTGGCGGAGCTGGGGGCTGTGAACAGCAAGGTTGTGGCGCTGGATGCGGACCTGGCCCACGCCACCATGACCGTCACCTTTAAAAACGCCTATCCCGACCGCCACTTCAATGCGGGCATTGCCGAGGCCAACATGGTGGGCATGGCCGCAGGCATGGCCACTATGGGGCTGGTGCCCTTCTGCTCCACCTTTGCCATGTTCGGCGCAGGCCGGGCCTATGAGCAGGTGCGCAACTCCGTTGCCTACCCCCATCTGAACGTAAAGCTGGCCATGAGCCACGCCGGCGTGTCCGTGGGGGAGGACGGCGGCAGCCATCAGTGCGTGGAGGATCTGGCCCTGATGCGGGCCATCCCCGGCATGACGGTCATCTGCCCTGCCGACGCCAACGAGACCCGCCGCGCCGTCTTCGCCGCCGCCGAGCTGGACGGGCCGGTCTACCTGCGCCTGGCCCGGCTGGCCAGCCCCGTATTCGAGGATGAGCAGCCCTTCACCATCGGCAAGGCCAATGTGCTGCGGGAGGGGAGCGACGTGGCGGTATTTGCCACCGGCCTGATGGTCAGTGAGTCCCTGGCAGCCGCGAAGCTTTTGGAGGCGCAGGGCGTCAGCGCCGCCGTCATCAACGTCCATACCATCAAGCCCCTGGACGCGGAGTGCGTCGCCGCCTACGCCCGCAAGTGCGGCAAGGTGGTCACAGTGGAGGAGCACAGCGTCATCGGCGGCCTGGGCGACGCGGTAGCGGACGCGCTGCTGGGCAAGGTGGACTGCGCGTTTCATAAGATCGGCGTACAGGACCGCTTCGGCCAGTCCGGCAAGGCCAAGGCCGTCCTGGAGGAGTACGGCCTCACCGCCCCCCAGATCGCGGAGGGCATCCGGTCGGTCCTTTAAGCCCTGCTGGGCCCCCATCCCCCAGCCATATACAAGAAACACCCGCCTCCGGGGCATACTAGCCCCGGAGGTGATTTTTTGATGAAAGACCACAAGAGCCAGCCGCCCGAGCGGAAGCCGGGCTGGCCGGAGGGTGACGACGACGTCATCAACAAATATGGCACCTACGAGATCCAGCGCACCAACGGCATGGAAAACCTCTACCCCATGATTGCCCAGGGCATCTCCCCCCAGGAGGCCCAAAAGCAGCTGGAGGCGGAGGACCGCTGGCGGAAGGGCTGGCCGGATTAACCGGCATGTCCCCGCGCCGCTCCCCCCTTGCAACCCCCGTGTTGCAAGGGGTTTCTTTTGTATGCAGGCGGGCGCAGTGGACAAAAGCGACAAAGAGAAGCCAAGCAGGGGCACCATTTTATGGGTTTTGCAAAAACAACCAAATCTCCTAAAAAAATACTGGTACGCGTAGGAGAAATGTGCTATAATGATATGCGCGCTTGCTGCCGACAAATTATGGTACGCACAGTGCATATCCCCTCCGGCCAGGCAGGCCCAGGCGGGGAAAAACAACGTGAAAAGGGGTGAGAGAATGTCACTGGAAGCCATCAGCAAAATCCGCGCGGTGGAAGAAAGTATGGAGCGTTCCAGGGCCGACGCAAAGGCCCAGGCGCAGAAGCTGGTTGCCGACGCCGAGCGGGAAGGCCGGGCCCTTTTACAGGAGGGCAAGGAGAAGGCTGCTGCCGCCGCCGCTGCCGCGATGAAGCAAGCGGAGGGCCAAGCGGAGGAGCGGCGGAAGGAGATCCTGGCCCAGGCAGAGAAAGACTGCGAAAAGCTCAAGAAGGACGCGCGCACACGCATGGACAAAGCGGCGCAGGCGATCTTAGGAAGGGTGGTAGAGAGTTAATGGCCATTGTCAAAATGAAACGGGTCCGGCTCATCGCCCTCGCCAAGGACAGGGACGCGCTGCTGTCGAGCCTGCTTCATGTGGGCTGTGTGGAGCTCCGGGAACCGGCGGAATATCTGGCTGACGAGTCGTATGCCGCACTGCTGCACCAGGAGGTCTCCGCCCTGGCGGACGCTAAAAACGGCCTGACGGAGCTGCAGCGCGCCCTGGAGGTCTTGGGCCAGTACGCTCCCCATAAGGGGAGCTTGTTTGCGCAGAGAGCGCGGATGCGGGAGTCCGAGCTGCTGGACGGGAAGGCCCGCGCGGCAGCCCTGGGCAAGGCGGAGCAGATCAACGGCCACGCCCGCGCCATTGGCCAGCTCAACGCGCGGGAGACCCGCGTGCGTGCCGACCAGGCTGCGCTGGCCCCGTGGTCGGCCTGCGACATCCCGCTGGAGGTGAAGGGCACAGCCCTGGCGGACCTCCTGCTGGGCACAGTCCCCAGCACCGTGGACTTCAACGCCCTGGCGGGCGCTTTGGATGAGGCCGCCGGCGCGGCGGACGTGCGGGAGCTGTCCGCTGACCGGGAGCAGAAATACCTGGAGGTCCTGGTCCACCGCTCCTGCCGCCAGGAGGCGCTGGACGCGCTGCGCACCTTCGGCTTCAGCTTCGCCCAGCTCAAGGACCTGACCGGCACCGCCGCGGCAAACATCCGCGCACTGGACCAGGAGCTGCGCCAGATCGCCGGGGAACGGGAGAAAGAGATCGCCGCCATCCAGAAAATGGGCTCCTGCCGGGACGAGCTGAAAACCGGCATGGACCGGATGGAGCAGGTCATCGCCACAGAGAGCGCGAAGGAGCGGCTGCTCGCCGGCGGGACCATCATCTATCTGGACGGCTGGGCCTCCGTGCCGGAGATCCCCGCCCTGGAGCAGGCCCTGAGCAAGTTCGACTGCGCCTATGAGCTCACCGAGCCGGAGGCGGCGGACTACCCCGAGGTACCCGTGGAGCTGCGCAACGGCAAGCTGGTCCGGCCCATGAACATGGTCACGGACATGTATTCCCTCCCGGCCTACGGCTCTGTGGACCCCAACCCGCTGATGGCCCCGTTCTTCATCCTCTTCTACGGCATGATGATGGCGGACATGGGCTACGGGCTGATTATGATGATCCTCTCCCTGGTAATTATGAAAAAGGCAAAGCCCAACGGGGCGACAATGCGCTACATGATCCCCCTGATGGGCTTGTGCGGTGTGAGCACCTTCATCTGGGGCGCGCTCACCGGCGGCTTCTTCGGCGACCTGATCCCCCAGCTGATGCTGCTGTTCAACCCAGACAGCACCTTCCAGCTGCCAGCCCTGTTCTCCCCCCTGGACGACGCATTGATGGTGCTGGTCGGCTCCCTGGTGCTGGGTGTAATCCAGATTTTCACCGGCATGGGCGTGAGCATGTACAAGCAGATCAAGCGGGGCGAGACCATGGCCGCCCTGTGCAGCGAGGGCGCGTGGTTCCTTGTCTTCATCCTGGCCGGCGTGGGCTTTGCCCTCAACCAGGTGAAGTGGGCCCTCATTGCGGCCCTGGTGGTGCTCATTATCACCCAGGGCTACGGCAAGGAGGGCATCCTGGGGAAGATCACCGGCATCTTCGGCGCCCTCTACAACGGAATTACCGGCTATTTCAGCGATATCATGTCCTACTCCCGCCTCATGGCCTTGATGCTGGCCGGCGCGGTGGTGGCCCAGGTGTTCAACAAGCTGGGCGCAATCACCGGCAACGTCATCACCTTCTTTATCATCGCCATGATCGGCAACGCCCTGAACTTCGCGCTGAACATCCTGGGCTGCTTCGTCCACGATATGCGTTTGCAGTGCCTGGAGTTCTTCGGACGGTTCTATGAGGACGGCGGCAAACCCTTCCGTCCCTTGAATATCACCACAAAATTTGTAGACATCGAGAAATAATAAGGAGGAAATTATCATGAGTTTTCTGGAATCTTTTGGCGGCCTGGCACTGGCTCTGCTGGGCTCCGGCCTGGCGGTTGGTCTGAGCTGCGTTGGCTCCGCGAAGGGCACCGGCATCGCCGGCGAGGCCGGTACCGGCCTGCTGTGCGAGGACCCCTCCAAGTCCGGTAAGGTCATGGTGCTCCAGCTGCTCCCCGGTACCCAGGGCCTGTACGGCATGGTCGTCTGGTTCTTCGCCCTCATCCGCATGAACTTCATGGGCAACGCCGCCGCTGTGGCTGGCTCCATGACCGTACAGACCGGCCTGCAGTTCTTCGCCGCTTGTATGCCCATGGCCATCGGCGGCCTGCTCTCCGCCATTGCCCAGGGCCGCGTGGCTGCCGGCTCCATCAACATCCTGGCCAAGAAGCCCGACGACTGGTCCAAGGGCCTGATCCTGTGCGGTATCGTCGAGTTCTACGCCATCCTGTCCCTGCTGGCTTCCATGCTGATGCTGCTCCAGCTCTGATTATCCCACGAAGAAAAGGGGATTCGATATGAACGGAATCGAAAAAATCACCGCGCGCATCGAGACCGACACCAAATCCGAGGTACGTGGGCTCCTGCGGGAGGCGGAGGAGAAGGCTGAGGCCGTCCGCCAGCAGTTCAAGGCCCAGGCGGAGGATGAGGCCAAGGCCGCCGCTGAGGCTGGCCGCGAGGCCGCCAAGCGCCAGGCCGAGCGCCTGGAGAGCGCCGCCCATATGGAGGCAAAGAAGCGGATGCTGGCAGCCAAGCAGGCGTGCCTGGACGAAGCCTTCGCCAGCGCACAGAAGCAGCTGCTCGCCCTGCCCGATGAGAAGTACGCGGACCTGCTGGCCCGCATGGCGGTCCGGGCGGCCAAGACGGGGCACGAGGAGATCCTGCTCAACGCCAAGGACCACAAGCGTGTAGGCACCCAGGTGGTCAGCAAGGCCAACGCTCTGCTGGCCGGTGCGGCGGAGGCCCCCGCCAAGGGCGGCAAGGGCAAGGGCCTGCTCTCCAAGGTAGTCACCGGCGCGGCGGCCCTGCTCCAGGGCACAGCCTCCCTCACCCTGTCCGACGAGACCCGGGAGATGGAGGGCGGCCTGACCCTGCGCGACGGCAATGTGGAGGTCAACTGCGCCTTTGAGACGGAGCTGCGCGTCCTCCGCGAGGATATGGCGGCGGAGATTGCCGCAATCCTCTTCGCATAAAGCCAATCCAATACATGCAATCGCAAGAAAGGAGGATGGCTTTGGCAAAGAAATTGAAGGATACCGACTATCTGTTCATCTCCACATACCTGCACAGCCGGGAGCGCGACCTGCTCACCGCCGCCCGCATGGAGCGCATGATTGAAGCGCCCACGGCGGAGGATGCGGCCAAGGTGCTCCAGGAGATCGGCTATGGCGAGCTGGCCTCTGTGAACGACCAGGAGCTGAGCGCCGTGCTGGCCCAGGAGCAGGAGAAGCTGTTCCAGGACCTCTACCGGTTCGTCCCCGACAAGGCGGTGGTGGATGTGTTCAAGGTCAAGTATGACTACCACAACCTCAAGACGCTGCTCAAGGCCCGCGCCGTAGGCGTGGACGGGACGCGGCTGCTGCTGGACGCCGGGCGGGTAAGCGCGGAGGAGATGCGCCGGGCGGTGACGGAGGGGGAGTACGGCTCCCTGCCGGAGCTCCTGCGCCGGGCCGCTGTGGAGGCGGGCGAAGTGCTCAGCGCCACCGGCGACCCCCAGCTGAGCGACTTTGTGCTGGACCGGGCCTACTATGCGGAGATGCTCTCCGCCGCCCGCGCCACTGGCAGCGACTTCCTGGTGCGCTATGTCCAGGCGGCCATTGACGCGGCCAACCTGCGCGGCGCGGTGCGCACCCTGCGGATGAAGAAGGGCGCGGACCTGCTCAAAAAGGTCCTGGTAGAGGGCGGCTCCATCCGGGCCGACAGCGTCCAGGCCGCCGCGCTCTCCGGCAGCCTGGAGGAGCTCTACCGTCCCACAGAGCTGCGTACTGCGGCGGAGCTGGGGACAGCCGCCGCCCAGGGCGGCAGCCTCACGGCCTTTGAGAAGGCGTGCGACGACGCGGTGACGGCTGTGGCCGCCCGTGCCAAGAGCGTGCCCTTCGGCGTGGAGGCGGTCATCAGCTACCTGGTGGCCAAGGAGATCGAGTTTACGGCGGTGCGCATCATCATGTCCAGCCGCATGGCTGGCATCGGCGGGGACACCATCCGGGAAAGGCTGCGTGAGGCGTATGTATAAGATCGCGGTTTTAGGCGACCGGGACAGCGTGATGGGCTTCAAGGCCCTGGGCCTGGACACCTATTTCGTGGAGGACGCCGAGCAGGCACGCCACACCCTCCATCAGCTGGCCCGGCCGTCCGCCGGCGCCCAGGCGGAGTACGCCATCATCTATATCACGGAGCAGCTGGCGTCTGTGCTCCGCGCGGATATCGACAAGTATAAGACCTCTGTCACACCGGCGGTGATCCTCATCCCCGGAAAGACCGGCTCTCTGGGCCTGGGGGCCCAGGCGCTGCAAAGCGCCGTGGAGCGGGCCGTCGGCGCGGACATCGGTTAATCCTACCCCCTGCCGGGGTGGGATTAGCTCCGGTGTCCCATCAAGAACAAATGACTTTCCGCGCAGCGCGCGCGGGATACGCAATGGTCCTTTAATTTTGTAAAGGAAGGCAGTGAAGGAATGAGTCAAGGAAAAATCATCAAGGTTTCCGGCCCGCTGGTGGTGGCCGACGGCCTGGCTGACGCCAACATGGCGGACGTGGTCCGCGTGGGCGAGCAGCGGCTGATCGGCGAGATCCTGAACATGACCGGCGACCAGGCCTCCATCCAGGTCTACGAGGAGACCAGCGGCCTGGGTCCCGGCGCGAAGGTGGAAAGCACCGGCGCGCCCCTGAGCGTAGAGCTGGGGCCGGGCATCATTGAGAACATTTACGACGGCATCCAGCGCCCGCTGGAGGAGATCGTCAAGAAGATCGGTTCCAACCTGGCCCGCGGCGTGGAGGTCCCCGCCCTCTCCCGTGAGAAGAAGTGGGCATACACCCCCGTGGCCAAGGTAGGCGAGCGGGTTGTGGGCGGCGACGTGCTGGGCACAGTCCCCGAGACGGAGGTCGTGCTCCACAAGATCATGGTGCCTAACGGCATCAGCGGCACCCTCTCCTGGACCATCAAGCCGGGCAATTATATCGTCGATGAGGTCATTGCCAAGGTCAAGACCGACAAGGGCGAGACCGTGGAGCTGACCATGGTCCAGAAGTGGCCCGTCCGTGTGGGCCGCCCCTACAAGCGCAAGTATAACCCGGTGGCCCCCCTCCAGTCCGGCCAGCGGATCATCGACACCATGTTCCCCATCGCCAAGGGCGGCACCGCCGCCGTCCCCGGCCCCTTCGGCTCC
>JAAWKB010000032.1 GCA_022797115.1 Oscillospiraceae bacterium | reverse complement strand
GGGCAGCAGCTGCTGCCCGGGGGATGGTAAGGCGGGAATTCCAGGATCAATAGGCGAGCTTTTCCGCCGTCCACTCCTGGATTATGCCGCAGTAGGCGGCGCACTGGGCCTTGGCCAGCGCCACGTCCAGATTGATGTAATTGCCGCACTCTACGGGGCTCTTGCCGGGCATCTCCCCGTCGTAGGCCGCGCCGGCGGCGAAGACCTCCTTCACCAGCTCCACAGCCTGCGCGTCGCTGACCTGCCGGCTGTCCAGCAGCAGATAGAAGCCTGTCTGGCAGCCCATGGGGCCGAAATAGATCACAGCATCCTTTGCCCGCCCGTTGCGCAGCAGGGTGGCAATGATATGCTCAACCGAGTGCAGCTCTGCGTTGGAGAGCAGATCGCCGGTGTTTGGCTTCTTAAAACGGAGGTCAAGGGTTGCTACGTCCCCATCCCGGCGGGAGAGGTACATCCCGGGTACCAGCTTGTTGTGGTCTACCTGAAAGCTTGCAATGCGTTCCATGGAAACATTCCTCCTGATTTGATGTAGTTTACTGGTCCCGCAGCGCCCGGGCGAAGGGGAGGACGACGGCGTTCAGCTTTTCCATCGCCTCGCTGTAGTTGAAATATTCCTCGGCGTTGTTCTCCTGGCACAGCCGGTCGGACACGGACTTGAGGGCGGTAAATTTCACCCCATTGCGCAGGCAGACCTGCGCCACCGCCCCGCCCTCCATCTCGCACAGGAGGGGGGAGAAGGTCTTCGCAACCCAGTCGGTCCTGGGCCCCTTGGCCATGAACACCTCGCCGGTGGCCACCCTGCCGGTGCGGAAGGGGACGCCCAGCCCCTCCAGGAGAGCGGCCATCCGCTCCGGCTCGCTGGTGGGGAAGTCCACCCGGTCGACTGTGGAGACAAAGCCGATGGGGTCCCCGGCGGCCGTGGTATCTACGTCGTGCTGGACAAAGCAGTCCGCCAGCACCAGCGTGCCGATGGGCAGGTCCTGGAAACAGCCCGCCACACCGGCATTGACAATCCAATCCGGATGATAGCGGTCGATAAAGAGCTGCGCGCCCATAGCGGCGTTTACCTTCCCCACGCCGCCCACATAGGCCAGTATGCCCGGCTCGATCTCATAGATGGCCGCACCGCACACGGTCTCCACCAGCCGGGCCGCTGTGCTTTTCAGGATGCTCTCGATTTCCCCCCCCAGGGCATAGGCAAGTCCAATTTTCATAGGGATACCTCCTCTTGGTCGTTGGCTGCTATTATAGCACACCGCCCGCTTCTGGTAAAGGAGGGATTTTTACCGGGGCGTTTCCCGCATCAGCAACAAAAATTTGGCGCGCCTCCCCCTGTTGACAAGGGAGAAATGTGTGCTATAATACGGTTGACAAAGGCGATGAGGAAACGAGCGCAGGACAGCGGCCAAAGCGAGCGGGGGAGGGTGCGAGCCCCGCGGCACAGCATCCGGCGCGGCCACTTCCGAGCAGGCGGCGTTGAGCCGCACGGCCTGGCCCCCGTTACAGGGCCGGTAAGGTCCCCCTTGGGGGATAAATTAGGGTGGTACCGCGAGACCTTCGCCCCTATTATGGTGGCGTGGGTCTCTTTTTGTACAGAAAGAGAGGTGTTGCTCCATGGCGGCGCGGCTGAAACAGGCTGCCTGGGCGGTATTGGCGCTGCTGCTCCTGTCCGGGTGCGGGGGGAACCCCCTGCCTGCGGGGATGGATGAGGCCGCCCTGCTGGAGGCCGGGCGGGATGTGATGCTGCTGCTGGTAGGCGGGGCATTCGACGAGGTCCACGCCCTGCTGCGCGAGGATGTGGCAGAGGGCGTGACGGCGGAGGATTTGCAGAGCCTGACCCTGCGGCAGCTGGACGGCGCGGGCGTGTACAAGCAGATTGAGAGCAGTATGGCCACCGGCCAATCCTCCAACGGGGAGGAATACGGTGTGGCGGTGCTCTACTGCACCTTCTCCAAGGACAAGGCGCTCTTCCGCCTGGCCTTTGACCCGGACATGGCATTGATCGGGTTGGAGATCAACCGCCAGTAGGGCGGCATTGCAGAGCACAGGAGGAATTTCAATTTGAATCAGCTTTTGACTGGGCGCGTGAACTGGCTGCGGCGTTGGCTGCACCGCATAGTATCGGACTTTGACGGCGCGGGGAGCGCCCTGTGCCAGATGGGCGCGGCAGTAACCGCCCTGGTGGCAGGCTCCTGGCTGGCCGCCACCTTCTGGCCCAGGCCGGCAGGGTACACCGTGCTCTGCTGCGCTGTCCTGGCGGCGCTGGAGCTGGGGCTCTGGCTGGCGCGAAAGCTGCTGCGCCGGCTTTTAGGGCACGATCTGGCCTGGCTCCTGTCCCTGGGGATACTCGGCGGCTCGGCGGCCTACACGGTGATGCAGGGCGCCGGCGAGGGCTGGACGTACCGGGTGTGGCTGTTTTCCGCCCTGATCGCCGCAGCATTGTGGCTGCTGGCGGCGTCCTGGTGGGGCATCCTGCGCCGGCGGGTGACGCCTTTGACCGTCTCAGCAGCCCTGCTCTCTACGGGCACGACGGCCCTGCTGGGGGTGTTCCTCTTCACCAGCGGCTTTGCGGATCAAGATATCCGGCGGTATCTGGTCCTGAACCAGAACCGGGATGCCCGCCTGACGGCGTTGGAGCCCTCCCTGGGGCCGGGCCCCCACCCTACAGCGGTGGTGGACTACGGACCGGGGCAGGAGGTGGAGGCCGGGACGGTGGACCTGAGCGCCTACATGAGCCGGGACACCGGCGGCCTGGTAGGGAACTTCGTGGACGTGTACTGGGACTACGACCTCAGCCAGGTGCCTATGGAGGGGCGGGTCTGGTACCCGGCGGACGGCGAGGCGTGCCCGGTGCTGTTCATTGCCCACGGCAACCATGAGATTTCCACAGACTCCTACCTGGGCTACGCCTACCTGGGGGAATACCTGGCCTCCCACGGCTATGTGGTGGTATCGGTGAACCAGAACGCCTGCAATATGCTCATTGGGGAGAACGACGGCCGGGCCGTGCTGCTGCTGGAGCACATCGGCCTGCTGCTGGGGTACGCCCAGGATGAGGGGAACCCCCTCTATGGGCGGCTGGACAGCGGGAACATCGCCATTGCCGGCCACAGCCGGGGCGGGGAGATGGTGGCTACAGCCTACCTTTTCAATGGCTACGACCGCTACCCGGAAAACGGCGCGATCCGATTTGACTACCACTATACGATCCGCTCCATCATCGCCCTGGCCCCTACAGTCAACCAGTACAAGCCCGCGGATCACAGTGTGGAGCTGGAGGACGTCAACTACCTGCTCCTTCACGGGGCGGCGGACCGGGACGTGAGCAGCTTCATGGGCATGACCCAGTATGAAAACATCGCCTTTACCGGCCAAAAGGACTGCCTCAAAACCGCGTTGTACATAGCCGGGGCCAACCACGGGCAGTTCAACTCCCTGTGGGGCGCATACGACCAGACGGGGCCCTCCTCCATACTCCTGAACGTGGAGGGCCTGCTGGATGAGGCGGACCAGCAGGCGGTTGCCCGGCTGTTTATCAAGGTGTTCCTGGACGTGACGCTGCTGGGGGATGAGAGCTGCCGGACGCTGCTGACCGACTGGGACAGCTACGCCGCCCAGCTGCCGGGGACGGTGTATGTCCAGTGCTATGAGACCTCCGGCTGGACGCCCATTGCGGATTTCGAGGAGGACTCGGACCTGGAGACCGCCTCGATGGAGGGTGTGGCCCTCTCCGCCGCCGGGATGGACCTGTGGCGGGAGGAGCTGATGGACTTTGACAACGGGACAGCCGACGGCACCTATGCGGTCCGCCTGAAATGGCGGGGGACGGCATCCTATACGCTGTCCCTTCCGGCTATGGACCTGGCCGGGCAGACGCTGGCCTTCGACCTGTGCGACCTGGACACCGCCGCCGTGGAGCGGGGGGACCTGTCGCTGGCGGATGGCACGGTGGTCCTGACGGACGCGGCGGGCGGGACCGCTGCGGCGCGGATCAGCGATTTTGCCGCCGTGTTCCCCATCCTGCCTGTGCGGGCAGATAAGCTGGACTACGTGTTTGGCACCTGTTCCTACAAACCGGCCTTTGCCACCGTCTCCATCCCTATGGAGCGTTTTGTCCCCGAGGATGAGGGGATTGACCTCACAGCCATTACCGCGGTTTCCTTTGTATTTGACGGTTCAGGGCAGGCGGCGCTGGATAACATTGGACTGGAGGCCCGCCGCCCTTTCCAGTAACGGATGCTACATTTATAATAGTAAAGGAGAGAGACCCATGCACAAATCAATCGGCCTGAACGAACTGCGGGAGATGTTCCTGAAATTCTATGAGAGCAAGGACCACCTCCGCCTCCCCAGCTTTTCCCTCATCCCCCAGAATGACGCCAGCCTGCTGCTCATCAACAGCGGCATGGCCCCCATGAAGCCCTATTTCACCGGCGAGGTGGAGCCCCCCCGCCGGCGGGTGTGTACCTGCCAGAAGTGCATCCGCACCGGCGACATTGAGAACATCGGCAAGACCGCCCGCCATGGCACCTACTTCGAGATGCTGGGCAACTTTTCCTTTGGCGACTATTTCAAGAAGGAGGCCATTGCCTGGTGCTGGGAGTTCCTGACCAGCCCGGAGTGGATGGGCCTGGAGCCCGACCGCCTCTACCCCTCTGTTTTCGCCGGGAACGAGACCACGCCCGCCGACGATGAGGCCCTTGAGATCTGGCACAAGGACATCGGCATCCCCGTTGAGCGTATCTTCAAGTTCGGCAAGGAGGACAACTTCTGGGAGCACGGCTCCGGCCCCTGCGGCCCCTGCTCGGAGATCTATTATGACCGGGGCGAGGCGTATGGCTGCGGCAAGCCCGGCTGCACGGTGGGCTGCGACTGCGACCGGTATATTGAGATCTGGAACAACGTCTTCAGCCAGTTTGACAACGACGGCCAGGGCTGCTACACCGAGCTGGCACAGAAAAACATCGATGTTGGCGCGGGCCTGGAGCGCCTGGCCTGCGTCAGCCAGAATGTGGAGTCCCTCTTCGATGTGGACACAGTGATGAACATCACCAATAAGGTCAGCGCCATCACCGGGGCGAAGTACGGCCAGAGCCACCAGACCGACGTGAGCCTGCGGGTCATCACCGACCACATCCGCTCCGCCACCATGATGATCTGCGACGGCGTGCTGCCCTCCAACGAGGGCCGGGGCTATGTCCTGCGCCGCCTGCTGCGCCGCGCCGCCCGCCATGGGAAACTGCTGGGGGTAAACGAGCCCTTCCTTTACGAGGTCTGCGCCACGGTGATCGGGGAGAACGAGGCGGCATACCCCGACCTGCGGGAGAAGGAGAGCTATATCACCCGGGTCATCCGCATGGAGGAGGAGAGCTTTGCCAAGACCATCGACGGCGGGATGCGGATCTTTAACGACATGCTTGCCGGCCACAAGGAGAAGGGGGAGCAGACCTTCTCCGGCGCGGACGCCTTCAAGCTCTATGACACCTACGGCTTCCCCATCGACCTGACGGCGGAGATGGTGGATGAGGCTGGCATGGCCGTGGACCAGGCCGCTTTCCAGCAGCTGATGGACGAACAGCGCAGCCGTGCCCGCAAGGCCCGGGAGGCCCTGGGTGACCTGGGCTGGGCTGGCATCGAGTTTGGCAAGGACGTGCCCGCTACCCACTTCACCGGCTATGACCGCGCCAGCGGCCAGGGGAAGGTGCTCGCCATCGTGGCGGAGGATGAGTTCCGCACGGAGATTGCCGCCGGTGTGGAGGCCATCCTGGTACTGGACCAGACGCCGCTGTATGCGGAGATGGGCGGCCAGGTGGCAGACCACGGCTGCATGGAAGGGCCAAAGGGGCAGTTCCAGGTCCGGGACGTGCAGAAGAACAA
This sequence comes from Oscillospiraceae bacterium, assembly GCA_022797115.1. Taxonomy (GTDB): domain Bacteria; phylum Bacillota; class Clostridia; order Oscillospirales; family Oscillospiraceae; genus Pelethomonas. The sequence continues at coordinate 17,488 of JAAWKB010000032.1, read as the reverse complement.
GGGCGGCAAGTATCTCCACTACGGCGTGGTGTCCTCCGGCGTCATCCAGGCCGGCGACGCGGTGGAGGTGTCCATCGACATGGAACGGCGGAAGGCCGTCATGCGGGCCCACACCGCCACCCACCTGCTGGACAAGGCCCTGCGCACCGTGCTGGGCGACCACGTCCATCAGGCGGGCTCCCTGGTGGAGGAGGACTACCTGCGCTTCGACTTCACCCACTTTGCGGCCATGACAGCCCAGGAGCTGAGCGAGGTCTCCCGGGTGGTCAATGACGCGATCCTGGAGGGCTACCAGGTGAACGCCCAGGAGATGCCCATTGATGAGGCCAAGAAGACCGGGGCGATTGCTCTGTTTAGTGAGAAGTACGGCGATATCGTCCGGGTGGTGAACATCGGGGAGGGCTACTCCGTGGAGTTCTGCGGCGGCACCCACTTGGATAACAGCGCCAAGGCGGGGCAGTTCCACATTGAGAGCGAATTTTCCGTGGCCTCCGGCGTGCGCCGCATTGAGGCCATCACCGGCCGGCGGGCCCTGGAGCAGATGAACAAAGCCCAGGATATGCTGTTCCAGGCTGCCGCCGCGCTGAAGGTGAAGCCCGCCGACCTGAAGGAGCGGGCTGGGCAGATGACGGCAGAGGTCCGGGAGCTGCGCCAGGTGATTGAGAAGCTGAAGGCCAAGGAGTTCCTCTCCGAGGCGGACCAGTTCCTGCTCAACGCCAAGCAGGTGAAGGGGCTGCAAGTGGTTTCCATGTCCCGCAGCGGCATGACCGCCGACGACATGCGCAAGATGGGCGATTTCCTGCGTGACAAGTCCCCTGACGTGGTGGCGCTGCTGGCGGGGGTGAATGACGGGAAGATCACCTTCCTGGCTGTCTGCGGCAAGCAGGCGGTGGCGCGGGGCGTCAAGGCCGGGGAGATCATCAAGGCCATCGCCCCCATCTGCGGCGGCAAGGGCGGCGGCAAGCCGGACAGTGCCATGGGCGGCGGCAGCGATCTGCTCAAGCTGGACGACGCGCTGGCCGCGCTGGATGATTTCGTGAACGAGAAAGCGAAGTAGGCAGACATTCTTTTTTCTTGAAAGAAAAAAGAATCAAAAAAGAGCTTGATACGGTTACTTTTGCAAATTGCCGGCCAGGGCTTGTTTGATGCATGACAGAACGACTAAGGGTGAGATATTTTTTCCTTGGGCAAGGCGAAAAATTGCAGGAACACTTTGTGTGTTGCGAGATTTTTCACGCCGTCCGGAGGAAAAAGGGCCGCTATTGGGACGTTTTGACATGTTTCAAGCATACCCTGAGTGTGGCGGAAGAAAGGGAGGAACAACCCATGAGCGACTGCCTGTTCTGCAAAATCATTGCTGGGGAGATCCCCAGCAGCAAGGTCTATGAGGACGAGCTGTGCTACGCCTTCTATGACATCAACCCCCAGGCGCCCACCCACTTTTTGGTGGTACCCAAGGCCCACATCCAGTCTGTCTCCGCGGTGACGGAGGAGAATGCCCCTGTAGTGGGGCACATCTTCGCCGTGATTGCGAAGCTGGCGGAGGAGCTGGGCTTTGCCGGGCCGGGCTACCGGGTGGTATCCAACATTGGCGAGGCGGGCCAGCAGTCCGTCCCCCACCTGCATTTCCATGTGCTGGCTGGGCGGGACATGACCTGGCCTCCGGGCTGAGAAAGACGAGAGGGGCGCGGCGGAGATTCCGCCGCGCCCCTCCGCAATATCAGCGCCGATGCGATGCTGGCATTTCTTCAAACAGTGATCTGCCGCGCTGCCAGATCTGCAAAACAAACAGAGAACCTGTTGAAATTACGATTTCAACAGGTTCTCTTCTTTTATTTCTTATAAATACGCTGCAAAAATACCATGATTTTCCTGCAACAGTGTCAATTATTTTGCTCAATTACTTCTTCGGCAGAAATCTTGAAAAGTTTAGCCCATTTCTGAAAATTTTTTAACCTGCGCCACTCGAGCACAGCCATGCAAAAAAAGTATACATTTCCTGCATGTCAAACAGGCAAAACTGCTCAGAATGAAGCAGCAGGCGGGGAAATCCCACGAAATACTCCCTCTCTGTATCGCTTTTTCTTTTCAACAGGCTGTTTGGGAAAGGAGGACCGCCAATATGCCAAAAACATCAGGCAAGAGGCAGGCGGAAGACGGGCGGGCCGTCCAGTTTACTACCCTCAAGGTCCGGCTTTATCCCTCCCCGAAGCAGGCGGAGCTCTTTGAAAAGACCTTTGGCTGCTGCCGCTACATCTGGAACCAGATGCTCTCCGACCAGCAGCGATTCTACAGCGAAACCGGCGCGTTCTTCATCCCCACACCGGCAAAATATAAACCTGGAGCGCCCTTTCTGAAGGAGGTAGACAACCAAGCCCTCATCCAGGAGCACAACAAGCTCTCCCAGGCGTTTCGGGCGTTCTTCAAAGACCCGGAGCACTTCGGACACCCCAAATTCAAGCGGAAAAAGAGCGACCGGGATTCCTTCACCGCCTGCAATCACGAATTCACCTCCGGCCCTACCATCTATACCACAAAGGACGGCATCCGTATGACAAAGGCCGGGATTGTCCGGGCAAAGTTTTCCCGCCGCCCCCAGGCGTGGTGGAGGCTGAAACGGATTACCGTCGCTAAGACCCGGACCGGGAAATATGATTGCTGTATTCTCTACGAACACAGGGAAACGGAGCCGGTCCCGGTCACGCCCGCGGCGGAAACCACGCTCGGCCTCAAATATTCCATGCAGCACTTTTATGTTGACAGCGGCGGAACGAAGGCAGACCCACCCCAATGGAGGAAACGGTCTCAGGAAAAGCTGGTCAACCTACAGCGGAGCCTGAGCCGGATGCAGCCCGGTTCTAAAAACTATCAGGAAACCGTTCAAAAATTCTACCAGCTCCATGAGCATATCGCCAACCAGCGCCGCGACTACATCCACAAAGAATCCCGGCGGATAGCCAACGCATGGGACGCCGTGTGTGTACGAGCGGACGGGTTGGGTGCGCTCAACAAGATCACAACCCTGGGAAATGTCCTCGATGCCGGGTTTGGTGCTTTCCGGGAATGCCTGCGCTACAAGCTGGCGCGGCAGGGAAAGCAGCTTCTCATCGTTGACCGCTATTTCCCCTCCACCCGAACCTGCTCCGCCTGCGGCTGCGTCATGCCGGAGGAAATTTCCCCCAGGCGGCAGACTTGGACCTGTCCCCATTGCGGCGCGGTTCTCCATCGGGAGGCCAACGCAGCCGTGAACATCAAGGCTCAGGGCCTGGCCCAATATTTCCATATGCAGGAGCACCGCCAAAGCGCGTAGCTTCCAAACTATCCTCGCTATGCCGCCCGGAACAGCGGTGAATGCCCATGGTTTTAGTCCGGGGAGCGTTGATCGAAGAAAAATCGAAAACCATTTTTCTTCGACCAACGTTTTCCAGGCCATTAAGTGGGAAACGAGAGGGCGTGTGCGCACGCCTGAAGCCCTTCGGGGCGTTCAAAATATTATTGCGATGAAAAAATATTGAAACCGCACATGCGGCCAACGGGCGGACGGACGGAACACCGACCCGCCAAACTGAAAAAGGAGTTATCGCTTATGCTCTGTTTAAACCTGACCCCTGGCGAATACATGACCATCGGTGAAAACGTAGTGATCCAGCTGGACCGCATTTCCGGAGACCGCTGCAAGCTGATGGTCAAAGCGCCGAGGGAGATTTCCATTCTGCGGGGGGAGGTCCTGGAGCGGACCGGGGGTGAACGCCCCTCCTGCGTATTCAACGTCCAGCGATGGCACCGGCAGGAAATCCCATGGAATCGGAGCAAGGCCCAGGCCCTTGCGGCCATGCGGGTGCTGCTCAGCGAAATGGACAGCCGGGACGGCAGCGTCCAGGCCCTGCGGCGGCAGTTGGACCATATATTCCCGCCCACACGGGAAGGTGAAACGGCAGGCTCCCCTGCCGCAGCTTCAACGCAGTGACGGCCTGCCGGCTGACAGGGAGATCGTCATCCATCATACAGCATGGTTTCAAACGGCTGACGAGCCGGATGGAATATTTGTCCCGTACCGGAACGATGACCCGCTGTGCACGGCGGAACCTCGTGTGGTACTCCACACCAGCGTCAGGACAGGGACGTTTTGGCGCACCGATTAACCGCAATCATTTTAATGAAAGGAAGATTTTAAAATGAGGATTCAGCATAACATAATGGCGATGAACGCCTATCGCAACTACAACACCAACACCTCCGCCCTGAGCAAGAACCTGGAGAAACTGAGCTCCGGCTACAAGATCAACCGCGCCGGTGACGACGCTGCCGGCCTGGCCATTTCCGAGAAGATGCGCGCCCAGATTACCGGCCTCCAGGCTGCCCAGAAGAACGTCAAGGACGGCGTCTCCCTGGTGAAGACCGCCGAGGGCGCCATGCAGGAGATTCAGGACATGCTCAACCGCATGGACTATCTGGCCACCCAGTCCGCCAATGGCACCTATCAGGACGAGGTTGACCGCGAGAACCTGAACAAGGAAGTTAGTGCCCTGAAGACCGAAATCAACCGTATCGCTGATTCCGCCAACTTCAACGGCATCAAGCTCCTGGACGGCTCCCTGGCCAAGACCGGAAAGGAGGTCAGCGGCGTCAGCGAGATCGACCTGAGCAAGATCGGCACAGATCTGACGGTGAACTCCAAGACCATCGAGGCCACCAAGGGCAAGTATCAGACCCAGGATCTGCTGGCCCAGAGCAGCAATTATTCTGGCGGCATCTCTAACATGTCGAACGGCGACTCCATCAAGCTCAGCTTTGAAATCACCGAGGACGGAAAAACCAGCACCAAGGAAATCACCCTGAAGATCGGCAACAAGCAGGATGGCAGCGCCGCCAAGCAGGGCATCTATCTGGACGACGGCTCTGCGGACGGCATCTGGCTGGCGGATCTTGCCGCTGCGGGAACCGTGGACAACACCGAGCTGGCCGAAGCTCTCGACAAGGTCTTCCAGCAGGACAACGACCTGAAGGAGAAGTTCAAGTACACGGACAATGCGGACGGCACCTTCGACGTGGAGGCCCGGGAGCGCGGTACTACAGCCGCCGCCCTGACCGGCCTGAAGATTTCCGTCACGGACAAGGACGGCAAGGGCGCGAACGCACCGGTCACAGAGAGCTGGTCCGTGGGCATCAAGACCACGAAGAAGGCTGAGGATCGGTTCCAGGCTGTGAACTTCGCCACCACCACCGCCTATCAGGGCAAGGTCTTTGATATTACCGCCTCCCAGAACTCCGCCACTACGGTCAACAAAATTGAGGATGCCATCTTCGAGATCAACGGCAAGAAGTTTGCCTTCATCCAGAATGGCATGGGGAGCGATCAGGATACCTTGGCCGCCCTCCGCGAGGCTGGCGTCGAGCACTGGGTTGCTGTTGGCGCTGCCAACACGATTGCCGGCGCGGATGTCACGAATATGATCGATAAGATCTCCAAGGAGACCGGGCTTCTGGTGGAGCAGGGTACCAGCAGCGTCGATGCCAATGGCGACCGGATCTGGACGCAAAACAATACCGGCACTGAGGTTATCTTCCGTCTGCCCGCTGCCAGCAGCAGCACCCAAAGCAACGGCGGCCTGACCCTCCAGATTGGTGACACTGCCGACACCTGGAACCAGCTCAATGTTGCCGTGGGCGATATGCACACCAAGGCCATGGGCACCGGCAAGACCACCCTGGACGGCAAAGAAGTCGACGTCACAAAGACCATTGCTGACATCGACATCTCCAGCCTTGAGGGCGCACAGGAGGCCATCGGCGTCATCAAGAACGCCATCAACTATGTCTCCGGCGTCCGCGGCGACCTGGGCGCTGTCCAGAACCGTCTGGAGCACACCCAGAAGAACCTGAGCGTCATGGAAGAGAACATTCAGGACGCCGAGTCCAACATCCGCGATACCGACGTAGCCAATGAGATGATGGCCTATACGAAGAACAACATCCTGATCCAGTCTGCTCAGGCGATGCTGGCTCAGGCCAACCAGGTGCCCCAGGGCGTCCTCCAGCTGTTGGGCTAATCCACAGCCTAAGAACGGCGCAGAGACTGCGCGGCCTGGGACAGCATCGCGGGGCCCCCAGGCGAGCCCAGCGTAAGCGGGTCGCTTGGGGAGAGGAAGCGCAGCGGAGTGAACGAGCCTTGACGCTTGCGTCAAGACGAGGGATACGAAGCTTGCGCTGACGAGGCTCAGGCCAACCAGGTGCCTCAGGGCGTCCTCCAGCTGTTGGGCTAATCCGCAGTCAAACCGCAAATATGTAAGACCCAGCGTTTCCGGGGCGGGCCCAAGCCCGCCCCGTTTCCCCTGCTTTGGGGAGAGCCGCCGTTTCCGGGACGGTTTTCCCAAGAGCAGGCAGAAAGGAGCAGACCATGGAAAAAAAGGCTGTTTTATCCATTGGCATGATATTTAAAAATGAGATCCGCTGCTTAGAACGGTGCTTGGAATCCCTCCTTCCCCTGCGGGAAACCATCCCCTGCGAGTTGGTCATGGCGGATACAGGGTCCTCCGATGGGAGCCGGGAGGTGGCGGAACGGTATGCGGACACGCTGATTCCCTTTCCCTGGGTCAATGACTTTTCCGCCGCCCGGAACGCAGTGATGGATCGCTGCTCCGGAAAGTGGTTCCTGTCCATTGATACGGACGAATGGCTGGACGGGGACGTCTCGGAGCTGGCGGGGTTCCTGCGGAGTGATGCCCAGGGCCTGGATGGCGGGACGGTTATCATCCGAAACTATGCGACGCGGGAGCTGTTTGGCGACTACTCCGATTTTGCGGCCCTGCGGCTGGTAAGACTGTCCGCGGATGTACGCTTTGAGGGGGCGATACACGAGTCCCTTATTGCAAAGAGCAGCTCCAGCCTGACCGTCAAGGCCCTTCGCAAGACGCTCCTGCATCATGACGGCTATGCGGACCTGGGCAGGGGGCACACCCGTGAAAAGCGGGAACGGAATATCCAGATTCTGCGGAGGGAGCTAGCGGAAGCACCGGACGATCTGCGCCGGCTGCTGCAATATCTTGAGAGCGGCCTGGACGAGCCGGACTATCCCGACCAGATTCGCCGGGCCTGCGCATTGGTCGAAAAGAAAGCGCAAGGCTGGGAAGTATATGGTCCTCCTATTTTCCGCCTTGCCGTATCCGCCGCCGTGAAGCTGGAGCTGCCGGAGACGGACAGCTGGATCAAGCAGGCGGACGAGTGGTTCCCGGACTCCTATTATACCAGGGTCGATGTGGCAGAGCGCGCCTTTTCCGACGCCTGGAACCGGAAAAAGGATTATGCACAGAGTATTGTCTGGGGAGAACGGTATCTGACGGCCTGTGCGGATTACGCCGCCAGCCAGAATCTTTCCTTCACCCTGGTTGGGGGGCCGCTGACGAGGATCCTGCCCGTTAATCAGCAGATGGTGTGCATCTTCCTTGCCTCCGCTTACCTGGAGGAACGGCAGCCGGAGAAGGCGTTGACGCTCCTGGGAACCGTAGACGGCACCCTGTTGGACGAGGCAATGATGGGCTTTTTGACCGGCGCAATCGCCAAGCTGCAAAATCAGAGCAGCTTGGATACCGGCGTCCTGGTACAGGCCATTTGGGACAAATTATCCCTCCCAATTCCCAGCCCGGAGAAAGCAGCCCTGCGGCAGGACCTGTTTCAAAAGCAGGGCTACCAGACGCTTTCTGACATCTATCGCCGGGAGGAACTGGAAACCACCGGCTTCTGCCGCCCGGCATATACAGCGTTCCTGCCCCTGGAGGACCGGTGCGGCCTGGGCCGCTCCGCTGCTGTTTTGGCGGCGAAAACACCGGAACTGTTAGAGGAAAAAATGGCGGCAGTACAAAATTGGGGCGAGACGCCTTTTGACGTCCTGATTGACGCATTGAAACGGGGCGGCGCCTTTCCAAGGCCGGAGATCCCGCTGAACGCAGAGGAGCTGGACGGCTTTGCCGCCAAGCTGGCGAGAGAGCCGGACACACTCTATCACATCTTCCTCAGGGCCGCGTCAAACGACTGCGCCGGAAACTGGCAAACGCTGGCCTGGGCCCAGGCCCTGGCTCTGACGGCAGTGCAGGTCTTCGATTGGGAAAGCGGCGGCGAGATGGGGATGGACTTGGCCCGGAGCTTTGCCAAGGTGGAAGGTACCTTCCTCACCGGCTGCTATGCGCCGGAGGTGCTCCTGGATGAGAACCTCCGGATCCTGCCGCCCCTGCACCGCTTCGGCTGGCGGTGCGCCCAGGCGTTCAACGCCCTGGACAGCGGAGACGCCGCGGGCTATGTCCAGATGCTGCGGGCGGGATTGGAGACGGCCCCAGGCGTTCAGCCCATGGTGGAATACCTGACAGAGCATACACCTGCGCTCCAGGTCCCCCCACCCCCGCCGGAGCTGCTGGCCCTGGCGGAGCAGGTGCGGACGATCCTCTCGGCCTATGGCCCGGAGTCCCCGGCGGTACAGGCGGTCAAGGAGAGCCCGGCCTATCAGCGGGTCGCGTATTTGCTCGAAGGAGACAGCAAATGAAGGTTGCGATCCTGGCCGGCGGCCTGGGCACCCGCATCAGCGAGGAGAGCCATCTGAAACCCAAGCCCATGATCACCATTGGCGAACAGCCCATCCTGTGGCACATTATGAAATATTACTCCAGCTTTGGCTTCCATGACTTCGTCATCTGCTGCGGCTACAAGGGCCATCTCATCAAGGAGTATTTTGCAGACTACTACCTCTACCGGTCCGATGTGACCTTTGATTTCTCCGCCGAGAACCACATGACCATCCATCAGAATATTGCGGAGCCCTGGCGGGTGACGCTGGTGGACACGGGCCTGAACACCCAGACCGGCGGGCGGATCAAGCGAATCCAGCGGTACATTGGGGACGCGCCGTTCCTGCTGACCTACGGCGACGGCCTCAGCGACGTGGATCTGAATGCTCTGCTGAAGCAGCATCGGTCTTCTGGTAAGACCGTGACCTTGACGGGCATTCAGCCCGGTGGGCGGTTCGGCGTGCTGGCCCTGGACGATACCGGTAAGACTGTGAAGGGGTTCCGGGAAAAGGCCAGGGAGGACGGCGGCTGGATCAACGGCGGCTTCATGGTGATGGAGCCGGAGGCCTTCCGTTACCTCAGCGCCGAGGAAAGCTGTATCCTGGAGCGGACGCCCCTGGAGACCCTGGCAAAGGAGGGAAAGCTGGGCATCTACAAGCACAGCGGCTTCTGGCAGTGCATGGATACCCAGCGGGACCGGGGGATGCTGGAGGGCCTGTGGGGAAACGCCCGGGCGCCATGGAAGGTGTGGGATGGGTAGAGCTGGGAGATCGATGCCAATACAAATTATGCGGAGACATTCCGGCTCGCCGGCAAGATTTTAAAAAGGGGCTGATTTGATGATTTCTGTTCTCATGCTGACCTACAACCGTGAGCACCTCATTTCCCGGGCCATCGAAAGCATCCTTTCCCAGACGTACCAGGACTTCGAGTTCATTATCGTGGACAACGGCTCCACGGACCGCAGCGGCCAAATTGCCAAAGAATATGCCGCGAAGGATGAACGGATTCAAGTTATCCGCCGGGACAGGGGCAGTCTGGGCGCTGGCCGCAACACAAGCTTACGTGCCGCCAAGGGGGACTATATCGCAACAATTGATGACGACGACTGGGCAGAACCGGATTTTTTGAAATTTCTTCTGGATCTGCTTGAAAAAAATCATGCAGATATCTCCATCTGCGGTGCGGCGGATAAGGCTTTTGATGAAGTGAAGATTATGACGGCAGAAGAATCCCTTATCGAATTGATGCGCCGGAAGCACTACAATGCGGCGTTTTCGACGAAACTGATCCGCCGGGAACTGTTTGAGGGGGAGTGCTTTCCAGAGAACAGCACATTTGAAGACATTGCCGTATCTTATCGGCTTTTGGCGAAAGCAAACCGGGTTGCTTATCATGGCCTGCCCAAATATACCTTTTACCGGCACGAAAGCAACAATTCGGCTTGGACCACGGACCACCGTCTGCTGACTGCCCAGATTCTGGACGAATACCTGACGGTTTATTGTAATCGGACGGTGTGGCTCAGTGAGAAATTCCCGAACAGTGCGCCGGTGTGGCAGTATTTTGAGTGGTCCTTCATGATTTCCATGGTGGAGAAGGTGACGAGGCTGAAGATCCCCGGCTGCGAAGCCCAGATGGAGGCTATGCAGCGGGAGCTGCGGAACCACCGGGAGGCGTTTTTGAACGCGCCGGAGACGCAGGAATTTGAAAAAGAATGGATGGAACGATTCCTATGAAAACCCCAAATACCGGCGTGCTAAAGCGCATTTTTGCAGCCTTGGGGGATGATATTTCAAGGAAAATATATGGTCACAGATTGCTCTTTTCCCTGCTGGAGGATAAAGCGGCAATCCAGCAGATGGTCCATGGACTCTTCCCGGAAACAGAACAAACCGATTCCTCAAAAATCTGCTGCTACGGGGCAGGCGGTGGCGGAGTTTCGTTCATCCAGTCAGGACGAAAGGTTCCCTTTATCGTTGATAAATATAAAACAGGAGATCTCTGCGGTATTCCAGTGATCTCCCTCCATGATTTCTTAGATCTTCCGGATCACAAACAATATCTGCTGATTGTCACAGTGGCGCGGGAAGATGTCCGATGTGAAATTGAGCGGGAATTGAATCAGTATGGCCTGCAATATATATTGGGATGCCCAGGTCTGCAATACTTCGATTTGAAGGAGCTAAACCTGGGAAACGAATATTTTGTGGATGCCGGCGCATTGGATGGCAACACCACAAAATGTTTCCTGAGCCAGGTAACAGCTGGCCATGTATATGCATTTGAGCCGAACCCCAAGCAGTTTGAGCGGACAAGGGCAGCTCTGCATACATACCCGCAAGTCGAACTGTTACCCTATGGGCTTTTCGATAGAAATGACGTATTACGGTTTGATCCTATGGAGGGGAACGCAGGAAGTGCAAGATGCTCAGAGTCAGGAAGTATTCAGATTGAAGTCCGCAAGCTGGATGACTTGTTGGGCAGCCGGAAAGTAACCTTTCTCAAAATGGACATTGAAGGCTCCGAACTGGCTGCGCTGCGGGGTGCGGAGCGGATCATCCGGGAGCAGCGGCCCAAGCTGGCTATCTGCGTTTATCATAAGCCGGAGGATCTATGGGAGATTCCAAGCCTGCTTTTGTCCTACCACCCAGATTACAAGCTGTATTTAAGGCATTACTCCATCAATGAGACAGAAACTATCTTATATGCAATTTAACTTGAGATGAGAGAGAAATGGATGGGACAATATGTTCATGCTTAACAAGTTTTCCCTCATTATTTTGACCCGCTGCAATCTCCGCTGCCGCTTGTGCTGTGAGTATGTACCCCAGAATCAGCCGTTTTCCGATATGTCTCTTGATGAGGAACAGCGGATTTTGGACGCGGTGTTCGATGTGGCGGAACATATCACGACAGTACACCTTACCGGCGGCGGAGAACCGTTTTTGCATCCGAGGCTGGCGGAGATGGTGGAAGCGGCGGCGGCATATGCGGACCGGTTTGATACGCTGATGCTGTTTACGAACTGCACGGTCCCCATCTCAGAGAAGTTGATGCGGACATTGGCTCGCTATCGGGACAAAATTTTGGTACAGGTCTCCCAATACGGAAAACAACCGGACAGGGAGGCCGACATTCTGCGTTCGCTCCATGCCCATGGAATCCGCTGCAAGGTGGTGAACTACTCTGGCGAAGATCAGGATTTCGGCGGCTGGGTAGATTTCGGCCCCTGGGAGGCCCAGGGGCAAGATACGGATATTTTGGAGAAGCGGTTCCGGGGCTGCGCGGTGACGCGGGATATGGGCGGCAATTGGCGCACCAGGGACGGAAAGGTCCACTGGTGCTCCCGCTCCCAGCGCGGGATGGAGTTGGGCCTGATTCCGGATTGTCCAGAGGATTATGTGGATTTGTTCGACAACTCCACCAGAGCGGAAAAACAGGAAAAGTTTCGCCGGATTGCCAACGCCCCCTGCCTCTCCGCCTGCGACCGGTGCAGCGGAGACCAGGGGACGGACGATCAGCAGAAGCGATATCCGGCGGCAGAACAGATGTAATGGGGGGATACCATGGAGCTCAGGGAACGGCAGCTAGCTTTTCATATTACCTCGGCATGCAGCCTGGACTGTAAGCTATGCGTCAATCTCATGCCGCGTTTTAAAGAAAAAAAGCTTGCCCGGCATATTCCGCTGGAGCAAATCAAGCGGGAAATTTCCGCTGTATTTCAAATCTATGACTATATTGAGGATGTGACCATCAGCGGCGGCGAACCGCTTCTCCATCCAGATGTTACAGAGGTGATTGCCTTCTGCATGTCTTATGAAAAGCAGTTCCACGCCTTACGGGTTTTCACGAATGGAACGATTCCCCCAAAGCAGCGGCTGCTGGAACAGATCACGGAATACGGCGGGAAATTACAGCTGGTTGTGGATGATTATGGGCCGGATTGCTCCACCAAAGTGGAAGAAATCACCGCATTGTTTGAGGAAAACGCCCTTCCCCTGCGTGTCAATCGCTATTGGGGCGACAATCAACACTGCGGCGGGTGGGTGGATTACGGCCCGTTGGAGGAATATCGGGGCTACTCTGCTTCTCAGCTTCACGCATTGTACCAGACCTGCCACTTGGCACAATATAAATGTATCGAAGTGTTTAATGGGAAAATGCTCAACTGCTGGGCTATTTTTGGCCGTGAGTTGGGTCTCATGCCTTTTGAAGGTTCCGCACCGGACCCCCAAATAATCGATTTACTGGACACGGATGTCCCGTTGGATGAGAAAAGACGGATTGCGGCAGCCTATGGCACAACCCCACTCTGGGCCTGCCAGTATTGTAATGGTTTTGACGTGGAGAAGTCAAAGCGGTACCCAGCCGGAGAACAGGTATGACCATTTATGACAACCTCTTCCCCTTGGGCATCGGCACCAACCGCTTCGCCGTCACAGGCCCGGATGACCAGGCAGGGATTGAACAGGCCGCGCAAGTGGTCCGCTCCGCTCTGGAGGCCGGGGCGTCCTACATCGATGTGTCCCATACCTACTCCAAGGGTACAGCGATGGAAATCTGCAGGCGCGCCTTTACCCAGACGAGGGCGCCCCGCCATGTGACAGTAAAGTCCTCCTTTCTCTCCGACAAAACGGCAGACGATGCCCTGCGCCGGACGGAGACCGCCTTCGTCAAGCTGGGCATTGACCACGCTTTTTGCTTTATCCTCTGGAATATCGAAAGCTGGGCACAGTTTGAGGAAGTGATGGACAAGGGGGCCCTCTACGACGGGGCGCGGCTGGTAAAGGAGCGGGGCCTGGTGGATCATATCTGCTTTTCCACCCACGCACCCCCGGAAGATATCATCAAAATGCTGCGTTCAGGGGCATTTGAGGGGATTACCCTCTCATTCTCTGCGCTGAACAGCCAAATCATGCACCCGGTCCTGGACTGCGCAGCGGAAAACCATGTGGGTGTGGCGGTCATGAACCCTCTGGGGGGCGGTCTGATCCCCCAGCAGGCACAGTACTTTTCTTTTCTGCGCGGCGGAAATGATATCAGCACCGTCCAGGCGGCGCTGCGGTATGTCTACGCCCACCCGGCGGTGAAGGTTGTACTGTCCGGGATGCGCTCTGAGGCGGAGCTGCGAGAGAACCTGTCTGCGTTCAAGACGCCCTCCGCAGAGGCCCCGGCGGAGCGGATCGAGCGGGTGGACCGGGGGTTTGGACGTATTGAGGGCTTTTGTACCGGCTGCCGCTACTGCGAAGGCTGTCCCCAGGGAATCGACGTCTTCGCCTTGATGCAGAGCTATAACGCGACGCTGTTCCCTAAGCCGGAGGCTGCGTATGGGCGGACAGACACGCATTTGATCGAAACAATTGGTATCTGCTCCCGACTGCGAAATACCTTCGCCTTTTTGCCGCCGGATACGGCAACCCCCTGCGTAAAATGCGGGCGCTGCCAGGTGCGCTGCACCGCCCAGCTGCCCATCATGGAGCGGTTGGACGAGCTGTACCGGCGGTTTTCCGACGCGGGCTTTTCCAAGCAATCCATGCTGGAACGGCTGCGCGGTTTGATTGGGGATCGGCGCAAGGTGGCCTTCTATCCCGGCGGAGGCTACACGGCTTATGTACTTGGCCTTCTGAAGGAGGCGTTTCCAGGCACCGCGTTCGAGCTGTCCCTGTTTGACAGCAATCCTGGGCTCTGGGGGACAAAGACGGCAGGGGTGGAGGTACGGGGGCCGGAGGGGATTCTTTATGCCCGCCCCGAGCTTGTCGTGGTTTCCAACTATACCTATTCAGATGAGATCTATCGTGATCTGACCAAGCGGCTGGAGGGACGCGTTCCGGTCGTCAGGCTGCATAGGCCCGGCGATGTGCCGTGGGTGTTTTAGGGAATATCTTGCGGCAACATACAGCAACGGCCAGCTTCAGGAGGTGCTATGGACAAAAAGGTGATGATCTATACCCGGGCTTACAATGCGGAAAGTACGCTACGGCGAGCGGTGGACAGCATCCTGGCCCAGGACTTTTGCGGTATTCAGCCGGAATATTTTCTCATCGACAACGGCTCCACCGACGGCACAGCCGCTATCATCGCAGATTACGCCCGCCGCTACCGGTGGATTCAGCCAATCCACCTGGGCGTGAATATACTTGCTGCCAGTGCGCTGGTTGAGGCGGTCTTTCGCAGTCATCCTGGGGATGGATATTACGTCCATTTAGACGCAGACGATGCATACCATCCCCGTTTTTTTCAGGAATCCTATCGCTTTTTGCGGGAGGAACGGCTTGACATCGCCGCCTGCGGAGTGGCCCTGGTGGACGAGGCGGGAGAGACCAGAGGCGTCCGGCAGCTGCCCGGCAATGCGGTCTGGAACCGGGCCGGCTATGGGGAGGGCTATCTCCAATTCCGGCGGTTTTTCATGGAACCATGGGGAAAGCTGTACTGCCTGCCGATGGTCTGGGAGTCGCTGCGCGCTTTCCGCACAGGAATACGCAGAGCCTCCTGGGACTATCAGGACACCCTGGACATCGTGGCCAGGACGGAGCGCATCGGCGTGCTTTCCCGGCCGCTGTACCGCTATTACAGCTCCCCCACACAGTCCACAAAAGAATTTCATCCCGAAGATATCCAGACACTACCTTGGCAAATTAATTGGTTACGCCAATGGCTGGCCCAGTTCGGTCCGGTCAGCCGTCTCAATGAGGACTACCTTGCCGCCATTTATCTTGGCTGGTGCGGGAATCTGGAGGAGCGTCTGCTGAGCGACTGCGGCATGACGGATTTCGAGAAGCTCGCGCAGCTTCAGGCCCTGCTTTCCCTGCCGGAGACCGCTGCTGTCCTGTCCCGGAGCGGCTGCGACCCGCAGTTCAGAAATCTCGCTACCCGGGGCGCGTTCTTGGAACACCTCCGGGCTACCATCTCTGATTTGGGCGGAGATCCGGGATGCATACCAAACGCTCAATACCAATCATAGGGAGTGTTGGAAAATGGAGCAGGTGATTTTTTATACCACCGCGTACAACGCAGAAAAGACGCTTCAGAGAACCATCCAAAGTATTTTGGAGCAAACAGACCCGAATTGGATCTGGTATCTTCTGGACAACGGATCGGCAGATCGGACCTATGAGATCATCCGGCAGGCTGCATCCAAAGACCCCCGGATCGTCCCGCTGCACAACGACCAAAACAACCAGTTCCATCCTGGGAACTCCTGTTGGGACATTCCGAAGCGCCTGGATAACACCGATTGGTTTTGCTGGCTGGATGCAGACGACACCTATTCCTCAAGCTTCCTGGAGGAAATGCTCGCGTTCGCCAGGGTGAACCGCCTGGAGATGGCCGCCTGCGGGACAGTCAACATCCAGGCGCAAACCGGTGCTTCGCTTGGGGAGCGTATCCTGCCGCAAGATCTGGTCCTGTCCAACGCTAGGGAATTTGACAGCTATTTTCCTTTTTACTATCAGTTTATCCGGCCTACCTGGGCAAAGCTGTTCTCTGCAAGCCTCATACGAAGCTTTGATTTCAGCCGGCTGTTCTCTGTATTTCACGGCTGGGATACGCTGTATTCCATGGAAATGCTGCGGAACGCCGGCCGGTTCGGAGTGCTGGCCCGCCCGCTCCACCAGTACTATATTTCCCCCAAAAGCGTGTCCTACCAGTGGAACCCTAGCCGCACAAAGGCAGATCAAATCTTGTATCAAATGGCCTGTTCATTCTTGATAGACAAGTGCGGATTCATCAGCCCCCGGAACCGGAACTTCCTCCAGACGGTCTACTCCCACGCGGTATCAGACACCCTGCATGTGATCCAAAGCGCCGCGCTCTCCCCGTCAGAGAAACTGCGGGAATACCGCACGATTGCCACCCACCCCATCACCCTGACGGTATACCGGGAGTGTACGGACGAGAGCGTCCCCCGCGGGAAGGCCGGACTGATCTTACATGAACTAGAGGCTGGAGCCGCTTTAGGCAAGCAGGATGATATCGACCTCCGGGCCTCCATGCAGCTTCTCCTGCCCCGCTGCGGGCAGGCCGTCAATGCCATCAATGCCCAGATGTTTTCAGAAGACCCCACGCTCTTGCAGGCGCTGCTCCAGGACGATGCCGACGCCATGATGGAGGCGCTCCTGGAGCGGATGCGAGACGGCCGGGAGGTCAAACAGTACGATGTCGCGGGGACGATCCACGCCCTGGCAGTCGAAAAGCCCCTGCTATGCCAGATCGACGATGCCGTGTTCCTGCGAAGATACGGCGGAATTTACTGGAAGGTCTGGAAGGGCGACCACCTCGCCGCCCTGGATGAGATGAGCGGTTTGCTGCTGGAGAACAAGGCCAGAGGCGGGCAGGAGACATTTTTGACGCTCTTTATCTCCCTGGCCGCTCTTGAAAATCAGGCTTCCGCATTCATCTTCGGTAAACTGCAACTGGCTGGGCTCTATCTCCGGCAGGGCCATCGGGAGCGGTGCCGTTCCATTGTCGCAGACCTGGAAGAGATGGGCGTGGAAGACGATGCGCTGGAGGATTTGCGCCGCGGATGAACGGACAGTAAACGCGTTCAATCATCTCCCATGCTCCAGGCAGCTTGCACAAAATGAGAAGCATAGTGGGAAACTGAGACATCATTTTAAACCCGCCCGTCTACATCGACGCCTCCCGGATCGGGAGCCGCTCATGCAGACGGGCGGGCGCTTTTAGATGTCGTCAGCCTTGGCGTTGGCACAAATCCCTCCACAGCGGGATACCTGGTATCTGCCGATACATGCAGGCGCTCCGACGGCGCTTACTGCTCCCCGTCTGTCTCGATAACATCGTCTTCAACGGACTTTTTCGCGTTTTCGTCAATACCGAGCTTGTCCTGGACTTTTTTCTTGGCCTTGCGCCAGTAGATGCCTGCCACCGCGCCCACTGCGACCACCACACCAGCCACCACCTGGATGGTGTAC
>JAAWKB010000031.1 GCA_022797115.1 Oscillospiraceae bacterium | reverse complement strand
GATTAAAAAGACGGAAGCCATATTGAAATTGCCCACGATATTGCCGGATCGGATCAGGCCGCAGGTCAGATACCCGTTATCGGCTTTCAATTTCACATCACTGTAATCCACGTTGGGAAGATAGAGCTTGATTGTTTCGTCATTTGCGTTCGTACTGGTTTTGCAGGAAATTGAAACCTTCCAGTCGCGGTTCTGCTGGCTGATGCGAACCGTATAGACATCGCTGTTGTATTCAGCCGAAATCTGATTGTCCGCCGCCTCCAGCACATTTACAGCGGCGCTGCTGACATTCAGCGACAGCGAGGGCCTGCCGGTGGTGTCCAATGGCGTACCAGGGAGAGACGCCGCATGGGCATTCGCTGTGACTGGCCCCAGCGGATAGACACCAATAAAGGCCGCTCCCAGAACTACACACAGTGTCAGCACAGCAGTCAATATCTTACCTGATCTCGATCGTTTCTTAAACTTCATAATAGCACCTAACCTTTCTTTCAAAAGCTGTTTATTTTCGCTTAAAGTGACAGCCCCAAGATTTTCCTTGTATTTTCCCACTGCCGCCATCGCGTCAAGCAAGGTTTTCCCATAATCCTGGGCGCTGCCGCTCCCCATTTTAGTGAGGACGGCTTCATCACAGGAGAACTCACAAGCCTTGGTAATTTCCCGGCTCATGAGATGAACCAGCGGATTAAACCAATGCAGGCAGACGGTTATTTGAACCAGCCATTTATAGAACATATCCCGCCGTTTGTAATGCGTCAGTTCATGCAATACGATATAGTGAAAATCCTTTTCGGGAATATCCGCGCTGGGCAGTACAATACATGGACGGAAAAAGCCAATCAACAGCGGAGAAGAAACCAACGGATTGACACATAGCTCAATCGGCTTTTTAATACCCGACTGCTCCGCGACAATAGAAAGCCGGTCCAAAAGTTCAATGTCAGAAACCGGGGTTAATCCAGCCTTGATATATCGCGCAAAGCCCTGATAGATTGTGATTTTCCGTATCAGCAGCCCCAGCGCGGCCACCAGCCACACCAGCCAGATATGATTGCTTAACAACACTCCAATATCTTGAAGCGGGTGGACAGTTGTTACATCATCCGCCGGATTATTCACCGTATCATTGTGCTGCTCCGCCCCAACAGCGGGAGCAAGATCGCCTCCCGGAGCGTTTTGTGGGGACTGTTGCTGCGGCGGTAAAGGAGCGGTCTGGGATATTGCCTGATCGACAGCCTGATATGCCTTTCCCATCAGGCTTACTTCCGGCCCGAACGGGAGCAGCAGCCGCAAAATAGCAACCAGCCAAATGTAATACTGCCATTGCCGGCTGATTTTGTTTTTCAAAAAACGTTTTCCCAAAAGCAGAGCCAGAATAAGCAAGCTGCCGGAAAAAGACATGGACAGGAAAATTTTCAAAACCGCGCTCATTGCTGCCCTTTTCCTTTCTCCAGCAGCCTTTTCAATTCCTCATATTCCTCGTCTGCCAGGAGGTCGCCCATAATCAGATTGGAAACCAGCCCCTTTGCGCTGCCCTCATAAATCTTATCCAGGAAATTTTTCGTCTGCGCTGTCTGGTATTCCGTCTCCGAAACAAGCGTGGTATATTCGTTGCGGCGTCCAATTTTTTTGGCACTTAAAAAGCCCTTGTTCATCAGCCGCGACAGCAATACAATCAAGGTATTCTTTTGACACGGCTTGCCCCTGGCCGCCAGCCCGTCCATGATATAGGGGAACAGCGTCACCTCCGACTGGTTTCCCCATACGATTTTCATAATTTCAAGTTCTGCATCAGATATTTGTTGTACCATGATGTTTCCTCCTTCATGTATAACACGGTGTTGCCCTTTTGTCAAGACAGTTTTCCCAAAAAGCACAGATGGGATAAGAATATCAGATAGAAAAAAATGACGGCGAGGCATTGCGCCCCGCCGCCGCTTTTGCTTATAGATGATTTCTTTGCTGATAATTTCCATCTTCCCACCCAGGTCATCTGATTGGCGGCTTTCAGCACCTCAGTAATACCGTTGGCCTCCGCCATCATATATTCGCATATACGTCACAGTTTCCCCAATTGCCACACGTTGTTTATCCTGTTGCGAAATTTTTTTGCCCTTGCTTTTGCCCTTATAAGCAGTCAGAACAAGGATAAAAAGGATTTTACTGAAGCGCTGCGGCGAGCGGTAATTGCTCACAAAATCAAGGTATTTAGATTCCAGCTTGTCAATTTATTATATCTAAAGCGTATCATCTATGTGAACGAAATTCAACCTTTATTTATAGGCGCGTACCAGTTTCAATCCTCTCTGGACGCAACCTGCGTTGACAGGGACGGATGGGTAAGAGGTTGATTTGGAAAAAATGAGATGCTATAATTTTCAGTGAGTACCCAGTATAAATTGCAATTTGTCAAATAAAAAGGGGATATGTGATGATGTCTGACTATGTAAAAATCCATAAAGGTGAGAATGGGATTGCAGTGTGGTTCTATAATGAGGAGGATAAGCCGCTTGCTATTGGTGAAAAAATGAATGAAATTTGTGAAGATGCGTATATGAACGGTTACAACTGGGACGCATTCTTCCAGTATTATCTTGCGGAAAATGCGCCCGACATTTTGGAGGGGTTGGATAGCGATCCAGAAGCGGGCTCCTATGCCGCTCATTTTGAGTTGGGGGAAGAGAATGAGAAACGGGCAGAACGCTTTGCAGAAATCATCAGTTCCTTGATGGAAAATGAGGATGAGCTATATCGGATTGTGCGCGAAAAGGGCGAGGAGATTGAGTGGGACTAAATGCGCATAAGGGTTGCTATTTTTACTTAAATCTGCTATGCTATAGGAGTATTTCAAACTAATTGAAAAAGAAAATGGGGAAAAACCATGAAAAATGTCACGATTTATACAGACGGGGCCTGCTCCGGCAACCCTGGCCCCGGCGGCTGGGGAGCCATTCTGCAATATGGCCCGCACACGAAGGAGCTCTCAGGCGGCGAACAGGACACCACCAATAACCGTATGGAGCTGACGGGGGTAATCCGCGCCCTGCAAACATTAAAGGAGCCCTGCGTTGTGGAGCTCTACTCAGACAGCAAATATGTCATTGACGCCCTGGAAAAGGGCTGGGCCAGGGGCTGGCGGGCCAAGGGCTGGATAAAAAGTGATAAAAAACCAGCCTTGAACCCGGATCTTTGGGAGACGCTCCTGGATCTGTGCGAGATACACCAGGTCCATACCCACTGGGTAAAGGGCCATGCAGAAAACCCCTATAACAACCGCTGCGACCAGCTGGCGGTCAGCGAGTGGCAGAAGCTGAAATAGCCTAGGTGGTGTACAAAAGAGGGACGGACTATATTTCTGACGGAGATTTTACTTTGTTCTAAAAAGAACTTATTAACAAAATAATTTCGGTATAATGCACTTATTTGTCAAAAATCAGTATAAATATTTCAGGTTAAGAGAATTGTTCATAATTTGTTTACAGAGTGTACATGATTTCTTCTTAAACTTCCGATAATATAGAAACCAGCAAAGGGGTAACACCCGATGCGATTTCTCCCTCCTAAAACACACACAACACACACCAGGGAGCCCTGCCGAAAGGCGGGGCTTCTTGGTGTCTACAGGTTGTTTTCCGGAGTGTATAAACATGTACTGCCAGCTCTGTAAATTTTCCTCCTTGACAGGATGGGGAAAACATGGTACAGTGTCTGCCATAAGGCTTTGAAGAGGAGAAGTACTTCCGTGCGGATGGCAGAGAGGGGACGGCCGGTGCAAGTCCCTGTGAAGCGCGGCGGGAAGGGCGCCTTGGAGCTGCGGGGAGGCAAATGCCCCGCCGGAAGTCCCCGTTATGGACGGAGAGTGCGGGCAGGCGCCCGAATTCAGGTGGAACCACGGACAGTATCTGTTCGCCCTGAGCCGGTTGGCTCGGGGCGTTTTGTTTATTTTTTGCCCCTTTGGCCAACAATATCAATATTGAGAGTAAGGAGCGTATCATCATGAAGAACACGGAAAAGACCATGGAGAAAATCGTGGCCCTGTGCAAAGGCCGCGGCTTCATTTTCGCAGGCAGCGAGATCTACGGTGGCCTGGCTAATACCTGGGATTACGGCCCTCTTGGCGTGGAGCTGAAAAACAACGTGAAAAAGGCTTGGTGGAAGAAGTTTGTCCAGGAGAACCCCTACAACGTGGGCCTGGATGCCGCCATCCTCATGAACCCCCAGGTCTGGGTGGCTTCCGGCCACGTGGGCGGCTTCTCCGACCCGCTGATGGACTGCAAGGAGTGTAAGGAGCGGTTCCGCGCAGATAAAATCATTGAGGAGTGGGCCCAGGAGAACCAGTTTGACCTGGGCAAGCCCGTGGACGCCTTCTCCCAAGACGAGATGAAAGAGTTTGTTGAGGAGCATATGATCCCCTGCCCCTCCTGCGGCAAGCACAATTTTACCGATATCCGTAAGTTCAACCTCATGTTCAAGACCTTCCAGGGCGTCACGGAGGACGCTAAGAATACCGTCTATCTGCGCCCGGAGACCGCCCAGGGCATCTTCACCAACTTCCTCAATGTCCAGCGATCCACCCGCCGGAAGCTGCCCTTTGGCGTGTGCCAGATTGGTAAGAGCTTCCGCAATGAGATTACCCCGGGTAACTTCATCTTCCGTACCCGGGAGTTTGAGCAGATGGAGCTGGAGTTCTTCTGCCAGCCCGGCACGGAGCTGGAGTGGTTCGCCTATTGGAAAAACTTCTGCCGCCAGTGGCTGATGGACCTTGGGATCAAGGAGGAGAACCTGCGCCTGCGGGATCACGACCCGGAGGAGCTGAGCCACTACTCTAACGCTACCACAGACTTTGAGTTTGCCTTCCCGTTCACCGAATGGGGCGAGCTGTGGGGCGTAGCCAGCCGGACCAATTTCGACCTGACCGCCCATCAGACCACCTCCGGCAAGGATTTAACCTATTACGATCAGGATAAGAATGAGCATTATATCCCATACGTTATTGAACCTTCCCTGGGTGTGGAGCGGATGCTGCTGGCATTCCTGTGCAACGCCTACGATGAGGAGGTTGTAGACGCGGAGAAGAACGACGTGCGTACTGTCCTCCGCCTCCACCATGCCCTGGCCCCCTTCAAGGCGGCTGTGCTGCCCTTGTCCAAGAAGCTTGGCGAAAAGGCGAGGGAGATTCATGCGGAGCTGAGCAAGTATTGGATGGTGGACTTTGACGACGCCGGTTCTATCGGCAAGCGGTACCGCCGTCAGGACGAGGTGGGTACCCCCTTCTGCATCACCGTGGACTTTGAGACCGTGGGCGACGAGAAGACACCGGCGGACAACTGCGTCACCATCCGTGAGCGGGACACCATGAACCAGGTGCGTATCCCCATTGCACAGCTGAAGAGCTGGCTGGAGGAGCGGCTGGCCTACTAAGAAAATACGCCGTATGGGCGCTGTACAGGGTCCGGAGCATCTGCTTCGGACCCTGCTTTTTTCCGCAGGTCCGCCAGCTCCTTTGGAATATGGCAGGGATTCCTAAACAAATCATAAGACTTATCCACTTGTCAAGGGGAAAAAAAGGGAATATAATACTTGGAGCAGAGACAAAGTATACCAGGAGTTGATTGTATTGGACAAGTTTACAAATTGTTTTTTCTTTCTGAAAAAAGAACCGGACCAAGGCTGGCCCATATGGAAATATGGGCTGTACCTGTTTTACCGCGCTGCCATTCTGCTGTGCGCCGGGCTCTGTATGGGGCTGGCGGTATTGGTGCTGGCCATCGGCCCCTTCACTAAGGAGATCGCGGTCAGCTACCTCCAATATTGGGAGCTGGTTGTGCTCAATATCGTGCCTGTGATGCTGCTGATCCTGCTCTTTTACGGGATTACAGGCAGGGCCTACGCCGCTTTTTTAATAGGCGGCGGGATCGCCTTTGGCCTCAGCCTGGGAAACTACTATAAGCTTCAGTTCCGGGACGACCCCCTCTATTTTGAGGATATGCTGATCCTCCGGGAGGCCAAGGCCATGGCCTCCGGAGATCACTACAGCCTGTTTTTTGACAACCGGATCATTGCCGCACTGTCCTGCCTGCTCCTGGGCGTGGTGCTGCTCTATTTTCTGGTCCCCGGAAAGGCGAAGGGCTGGAGGCGGCGCGCCGCCTCCGTCCTGACAGCTGTGGCCGCGGCGGCCATCCTCTCCCCTGTCTATTTAGACAAGAAACTCTATGACTCTGTGGAAAACTACGAGGAGCTCAACCGCTGGAGCCCCACGCAAAACTATATCGCCCACGGTTTTTTCTACCCATTTCTCCACAGTATCAGCGATTTTGTGGAAATGCCGCCCGCCGGCTACCATAAATCCCAGGCGGTGGAGCTGCTGGACTCCTACCAGGACGCGGACATCCCGGAGGACAAGCGGGTCCATATCATTGCTCTGATGCGGGAGGCCTACGTTGATTTCTCCCAATATGATGTGCCGGGGGTGGATGTCAGCGGCTATGAGCTCTACCATTCCCTGGAGGAGGAGAGCTACACCGGCAACCTGGTCACAAATATTTTTGCGGGCGGCACCGTGGATACGGAGCGGTGTTTCCTCACCGGCAACTATAAGCTCCACAATTTCCGGGGCAATACCAACTCCTACCTCTGGTACCTGCGGGATCAAGGCTACACGGTGGAGGGCAGCCACCCCTATTTCCAGTGGTTCTATAACCGCCAGAACATCAACGGGTATATGGGGTTTGCACATTACCGTTTCCTGGAGGGGGATTTTGAGAAGCGCACCCAGGCCACTTACCCGGAGGATTCGATCCTCCTGCCGGAGATCTACAGCGATTTCCAGAAGAACAAGCAGACCGGGAAACCCTACTTCTCCTTTTCTGTCAATGTCCAGAGCCACGGCCCCTACGCCACCTGGGATACCGGCTCCCCGGAGTACCTCTCCCAGGACTACAGCCTGGAATGCAGGAACGCGATGAACTACTACCTGCACACCATATTCCAGACCGATGCAGAGCTTGCCAAGCTGATGGACAAGCTGCGCGCGGACCCGGAGCCGGTGGTACTTGTCACCTTTGGCGACCATCTCCCCTGGATGGGGGACGGCAACGCCTTTTATCAGGAGATGGGGATAGACATTGACCCGGGGAGCGATGACGGGTTCCTCCGCTATTACAGTACCCGGTATCTGATCTGGGCCAACGATGCGGCCCGGGCAGTCCTGGGCAGCGACGTCCGGGGCGAGGGGCCCGACATCTCCCCCTGCTACCTGATGAACCTGGTGTTCCGGCAGCTTGGCTGGGAGGGGCCCGCCTTCCTCCAGGCCATGGATGGCATGATGGACGTCTTCCCTGTTGTCACTACCAACGACCGGTATGTGGTGGATGGCGCCCTCGTCAACGAAATCCCACCGCAAAGGGAGGCGCTGTTCCGGGATTTCCTCTATCTCCAACAATATTGGCGCACGGAATTCCTCTTCCACGATACGTTACAGGCAGAGCAGGAGCCGGCTCTCCCATAAAATTTTCTATTCTTTTCCGGAAAAAGAGTTTAAAAAATTGACTATATGGGAAAAATCTGGTATAATAGATCCCACTCCACTGAAGAAACGAGGAATCCACCCATGAGAAGATACGCTTTGTCTGCCGCGCTGGTTCTGCTTTTGTGCTTTGGCCTGCCCTTCCCGGCCAGCGCAGACAATTCAGGAAATGTGCTTGCTCTGGCCGATCTGGCCGCCGCTGGGTATGACGATGTGCCGGATGGGCACTGGTCCGCTGACAGCGTGACGCAGGCAACAAATCTGGGTATCTTTCAGGGTGTGAGCGGTGGCGTATTCGGTCTCGGCCAGCCCATCTCCCGCGCCGCCTTTGTCACGGCCATGGTGCGCCTGTTTGACTGGGAGACTGTGCTACCTGAGGAAAATTCCTTCACCGATGTGACAGAGGACCGCTGGTTCTACAGCGCGGTAGAGACCGCTCTTGCCAACGGCGGGATTGCCGCTGCGGACAGCGAGTTCCGTCCCACGGAGAACATCACCCGGGAGGAGATGGTCTCCATGCTGCTGCGCGGCCTGGGGTATACCTCCCTGGCCGGGATTGCCAGCAACTACGGCACGCCCTTCACCGATGTCTCCACCAACAAGGGGTTTGTGACAGTAGCTTATGACATGGGGATTGTCAGCGGCGTTTGGGAAAACCTGTTTGACCCCAGCGGCCTGGCCACCCGGGAGCAGGCGGCTACCCTGCTGATGCGGGTATACGACCGGTTGAGCCGGGAGACTGTGCAGCTGGAGGACGCGGAGGGCTATCAGGCTGTCACAGTGGAGACGCCTGCCGCCAAGGAGGGGGACGATCTTCCGACGACGCCCCTGGAGCCCCTGACGGAGCTGTATAACACCCTGCGCCAGCTGAAAAACAGCGGGACGGATATGGAGCAGGTGGCGCTTTGCCTGACCGGGGGCGGCGTGCGCACGGTGAATTCCCCGGACGGCGGGATTGAGGACACGGACTGGCTCACCAGCCAGGAGGTGGAGGAGCTGATCCAGACGGAGGGCGTCAATACCTACTATTCCAACCGGTATGAGAGCGCCTACTGCCTCTACCAGACGGTCGGCGGGCAGACAGCCGTTGTCTGGTACCAGAGCGATGAAAGCCTTGCGGCAAAGCTTCAGCTGGCCTGCCTCTTTGATGTGACAAACTATGTGCTGGTGTAGAGCGATCTGCCAGGGCGTTCGATAAAATCAGGGGGAGGAATCAACAAATTCCTCCCCCTGATTTGCATAATCTTCCAGTATTCGTTTTTAAAGTTCTTTTTGATTCTTTTTCTTTCAAGAAAAAGAATGGCTGCCTGTCAAAGAAGGCCGGGGACAAGCTTCGCCAGACGCTCCGCCAGCTGGGCATGGCCCCGGCGGGTGAGGTGCATACAGTCAATCTGGTTGAACTCGCAGCCCCTGGCATCCATAAAGTGGGCTCCCACCAGCTCGGCGGTCTTCTCATAGAAAGAGGCAAGCTCTTCGCTCTTCTCGATACAGCCTCGTCCCATGGGCAGGCCGCAGGCATTCAGTTCCATCCCCTTCCCAATGGGAGGCGGGCAGACAATGAGGATGTTCGGCGCGTGATCCCCCCAGCAATCCACGCTCTGGGCCTTGCGGACCAGCCGCTCCATACCAATAGCGATACAGGATGCGTTGACGCCCAGCCGCTCCTTGACATCGTTGGTGCCCAGCATGATGATCAAAAGGTCAATCACCTCATGGCTCTTGAGAAGGGCATAGGCGCAGCCCAATGCATCCATGCTCTCGTGGAGCGGGTCGGGAAAAACGGTGGTCCGGCCAGACAGGCCCTCCTCCGTCACCAGATAGTCTTCCCCCAATGTCTTCTGGAGAAGGCACGTCCAACGCTCGTCCTCATTAAAACGGATGCCGCCGTCCGCACAGTCGGCAGGGTCGGCACAGTAGCCGTGGGTGTTGGAGTCGCCCAGACAAAGAATGTGTTTTTTCAAAATCCTTCCTCCTTTAACGAACAGTATGAGTTGCTTCCTTTTATTAGGCTATCATTTTTTTTCTATTTGTCAAGGCGCGAGGTTCCGGTTTTTAAGGAAGAAGTAGAGTTTAAAATGCCGAAAAACCGAAATAATTTTTGTATAATCCAATGAAAAAAGAAATTTATTAAAAAAATTATGGATCGCTATTGACAAACCTTCCTGCCTCTTGTACAATTTCAACAGCATTACCCTTTTCTGCCAGTGATTTTTTGTTTTGTGAAGGAGGATACCAAATGAAGAAGTTACTTGCCCTGCTGCTGGCCATGACCATGGTCATGGCTCTGGTTGCTTGTGGAAACAACAGCAACCAGAAGCCCGCTGAGAACACTCCCCCCGCTCCTGCGGAGAATCAGGAGCCCGCTGCTCCCGCTGAGAATGAGCCCGCTGCTCCTGCCGCCACCAGCGAGATCACCCTGTGGACCTACCCCATCGGCGACTGGGGCGACGAGGCTACTGTTAAGAAGCTGACCGACGCCTTTACCGCTGAGACTGGTATTGCCGTGAAGGTGGAGTATCTGGCCTACGCCGACGGCGACGACAAGGTCAATACCGCCATCACCGCCAAGGGCACCCCCGACCTCATCATGGAAGGTCCCGAGCGCCTGGTTGCCAACTGGGGCGCCAACGGCTACCTGGTTGACCTCAAGGATATGTTCGACGACACCGACATGAGCGAGATCAACGCGGTGAACGAGGGCGTCATGAACGCCTGCACCCACACCAACGGGGCCATTTATGAGTACCCCCTGGTCATGACCGCCCACTGCATGGCCGTCAACGTCAACGCCTTCAAGGAGGCGGGCGCTGATCAGTACCTGCATCTGGATACCCACACCTGGACCACCGACGAGTTTATTAACGCTGTCGCGGCCCTGTATGCCCATTACAACGACACCGTCGGCGCTGTCTACTGCGCTGGCCAGGGCGGCGACCAGGGTACCCGTGCGCTGGTGAACAACCTCTACGGCGGCGCTTTCACCAACGCTGAGCACACCCAGTACACCTGGGACGATCCCCTGAACATCCAGGCCCTGGAGCAGCTCAAGAGCATGGACGGCATCGCCTTTGACGCCTCCCTGGCTGGCGGCGACGAGATCGCCAAGTTCTACCAGGGCGCGCTGAAGATGGCTTTCTGCTGGAACATTGCCCAGCAGCTCGACCCCAACGGCGCCAAGACCGGTGCGGAGAAGACCGTCACCGGCGATGACATCGCTTTCATGAGTTTCCCCTCCCAGGATGGAAATTCCAAGCTCCAGGGTGGTATTTGGGGCTTCGGCATCTTTGATAATGGCGACCAGGCCCGCATCGATGCTGCCAAGCAGTTCATTAAGTACATGTGCGACAGCGCCCACACTGTGGATGCCGTCAAGGCTGCCCGCTACTTCGCCGTTCGTACCACTGCTGAGGGTACCGACCTGACCGGCATTTGGGCTGACAACGCCATCATGAACGAGTATACGAAGCTGATGCCCTACCTGGGTGACTACTATCAGGTCACTACCGGCTGGGCCGGCGCCCGTACCGAGTGGTGGAACATGCTCCAGGAGGTTGGCGCAGGCCAGGATATCACCGCTTCTGTGGCCGCCCATGCCGCTACCGCTAACTCCGCCGCAGGCTAAGTTACTATAGCGTAGTTCCAGCGATCTGTAAGGGTACGCGCCCCCTCCCCGCGATGCGCGGGGTGGGGGCGCGCTTTTTTCCTATGCGGACAGCGCATAGGACTCAAAAATAGGAAAAGAAAAACACTTGTAAAACTGAGAGTTTGATCGAGAAAGGGGTGTCCCACCTTGGCTAATCCGTCTAAGACGCCCATGAGCCGGGCCCTCCAGCGGCGGGAAAACGTCGCGGGCTACTTGTTCATGCTGCCCAGCCTGATCTTCTTTTTGGGGTTTGTCATTATCCCCATGTTCATCTGCATCATCACCAGCCTGACCGAAACCAACATGACCGACCCGGGGTTGTTCGGCCAATTCATCGGGCTGCGTAATTTCAGCAACCTCTTCCAGGATGAAATCTTCCTCAAGGGGCTGAAAAATACCTTCTTAATTGTTATCGTCAGCGTACCCGCAGTGTGCGGCTTCTCCCTGTGGGTGTCCTCCGCAATCTATAAGCTGAAGGGGCCTGTCCTCTCCGCTTTCCGCTGCATCTTCTACCTGCCCGTCGTCACCGGTTCGGTAGCCGTGACGGTGGTGTGGAAGTGGATGTATGACAACTATACCGGCATCCTCAACGGCGTGCTCAAGAGCACGGGCCTGGTGGAGAAGGGCATCAACTGGCTGGGCGATCCGAAGACCGCTATTTGGTGTATCATCCTCATCCTCTTCACCACCTCCGTGGGCCAGCCCATCGTACTGTATGTCTCCGCCCTGGGCAATGTAGACCAGACCCTGGTGGAGGCCGCCCAGGTGGACGGCGCAACAGATCTCCAGGTCTTCTGGAAGATCAAGTGGGCGCAGATGATGCCTACCACATTGTACATCCTGGTCATCACCACCATCAACTCCTTCCAATGCTTTGCCCTGATCCAGCTGCTGACCCAGGGTGGTCCGAACCACTCTACGGATACGGTGATGTACTATATCTACTACACCGCATTCAAGCTCACTGAGCAGGTTGGCCACTTCGGCTACGCCAACGCCATGGGCGTCGTGCTGGCGATCTTCATCGGGGCCCTGTCCGCTGTCCAGTTCAAGCTGGCGAAAGAAAAGTAAGGGGGTGCGAGCATGAAAATAGAAAATCCGCGCAGCCGCGCTTATAAGATCATTTCGCTTATTATCCTGGTCATCCTAGCTTTCCTGTTTTTGTTCCCGCTGTACTGGATTGCCACTGGCGCATTTAAGCCAGCCGCAGATATCTATGCCCAAAAGCCCGTCTGGTGGCCCACGGAGTGGGTGAGCAACAACTTCCAGAACCTCTTCACCAAGCGCAGCGCACCTCTGTACCAGATCGGCTCCCTGGAGGGTCCCACTGCCCCCGCAGCTTTCCGTTGGCTCATTAACACGGTGTTCATGTCCGTTATGGCCATGCTGATTACCTGCCTCACTGCGGCCATGGCGGGGTATGCCCTGGCAAAGAAACGGTTTGTGGGCCGGGGAATCCTGTTTTCCCTCATCGTCTGCGCCATGGCCCTGCCCAAGCAGGTAATCCTCATCCCCCTGCTTAAGGAGATGTCCGCCCTGGGCCTGTACGATACCCTGTGGGCGGTGATCTTCCCCACCGTAGGCTGGCCCTTCGGCGTGTTCCTGATGAAACAGTTCTCTGAGGGCATCCCGGGCGAAATCCTGGAGGCAACCCGCATCGACGGCGCCAGCGAGCTGAAGACCTTCTCTACAGTCGTGCTGCCCATGGTCAAACCGGGCATCGGCGCTTTGGCCATCTTTACCTTCATCAACTCCTGGAATGACTACTTCATGCAGCTGGTTATGCTGCCCAGCGGCAACAACTTCACAATGCCCCTTGGTATCGCCTCCCTCCAGGCGGAGACTTCGATCGATATGGGACTGCTGATGGCGGGCGCTGCCTTGGCGTCCGTGCCGATCATCATCGTCTTCCTGCTCTTCCAGAAGTACTTCACCCAGGGTATTACCATGGGCGCGGTTAAGGGGTAAGGAGTTTTACCATGATTTATGCGAAAAATTCCGACGCGCTTACTTACCGGGGCATCCATCCTAACTTGGATATGGCCTTGGAGCGGATCACAAAAGAGTTTTTGTCCTCCGTGGGAGAGGAACGGGTGGAGATCAAGGGCAGCGATGTGTACGCTACCCGCTTCACCTATGAGACCATCCCCGAGGAGGAGAGCTTCTTCGAGGCACACAGAAATTATTTGGACATTCATCTGATGCTGGAGGGGTCTGAGCGGGTGGAGATCGCCCCGCCGGAAACCCTGACCGAATTTGACCGGGTGGAGGCCAACGATTTCTATGCCTACCGGGGCGAGGGGCAGTATCGGCTGGTCCTCTCCCCTGGGGACTTCCTGGTGGTGTTCCCTAACGATGCCCATAAAATTAAAATGCGTGTGGATGGACCGGAAACTGTGACAAAGGCTGTCTTCAAAGTCAGAATCAAGTAAAATTGGAGGGAACAGAATGAAAGACATTTCCAAGTATCAGGGGATTTTCCCCGCGTTTTACGCCTGCTATGATAAGGAAGGCCAGGTCAGCCCCCAGGCAGTCCGCGCCTTGGCCAAATATCTGCTGGATAAGGGCGTCAAGGGGCTGTATGTGGGCGGCTCCTCCGGCGAATGCATCTATCAGAGCGTGAATGAGCGGAAAATCACCCTGGAGAACGTGATGGCCGAGGTGGGCGGCAAGATGACCATTATTGCCCATGTGGCCTGCAACAATACCGCTGACAGCTGTGAGCTGGCGGCCCACGCCGAGAGCTTGGGGGTGGATGCGATTGCCGCGATCCCGCCCATCTACTTCCACTTGCCGCCCAAGGCGATTGCCAAGTATTGGAACGATATCTCCAATGCGGCCCCCAATACGGACTTTGTGATCTACAACATCCCCCAGCTGGCAGGCGTGGCGCTGAGCGTGCCCCTGCTCCAGGAGATGCTGAAGAACCCCCGCGTCATTGGCGTGAAAAATTCCTCCATGCCTGTCCAGGATATCCAGATGTGGAAGGATGAAGGGGCCATCGTGTTCAACGGGCCCGACGAGCAGCTGCTCTCCGGCCTGGCCGCCGGGGCTGTGGGCGGGATTGGCGGTACCTACGCCGCGATGCCGGAGCTCTATATGGAGATTGCCCGCTGTTTCCAGGCCGGTGAGATGGAGAAGGGCCGGGAGGTCCAGAACGAGTGCTGCCGCATCATTTACAAGATGTGCTCCACCCAGGGCAACATGTACGCGACGATCAAGGAGATTATCCGTCTCCAGGGCGGCCCCGATGTGGGCGGCGTGCGCGCTCCCCTGCTGAACCTGGCGGAGGGTGACGGGGCTGTTACTGCTCAGGCCGCGCAGATGATCGCGGACGCAATTAAGAAGTACTGCTGAAGCAGCCGTGCGCTTTCTTAAATAAAGAACATTTGCCGCAAAGCTGTGCTTTGCTTATGGTATGTTTCCGACAGGTTTCGGGAAAACCATAGGCGAAGCGCGGCGCGGCGGTGTCTATAGAATTAACAGTCAGGCGGGCATGTGTTGGCTGGAAATTTAAGAATTTCTTAAGACCTGCCCCGTTGTACTCCGATTTAGGAAGTGGTAAAATTTCCTTACATCCCCTCTGGGGAAAAAGTATAACACGAGGAGGACCCTACTGTGAACAACCTGTTGAGACGCTTTCTGGCGTTGGCCCTGGTCTGTATCCTGGCTGTCGGCACAATGCCTGCGGCGCTGGCATCGGACGAGGCGCTGACCCGTGCTGAGGCCGCAGAGATGCTGACGGCGGCGGGAGATGATTACGGTTCCGCCAGAGAGCCCGTATTGTCAGGCGGCCGGGAGGACGAGGCCGTCACCCGGGCGGAGGCCCTGGTGATGCTCTCCCGTGCCTTTGGCGAACTGCCCGCCCCCAAGGGTGACAGCGCCCGCTGGGCAGTGGACAGCTCTGCCTTTACCGATGTGCCCAACTGGGTAAGGACCCAGCTGAAAAATGTCCTGGATGCGGGGATCATCACCCCCAATGCGGAAGGGAATTTTGGCCCCCGGGATACGGTCAGCCGCCAGGAGCTGGAGACACTGATCCAGCGCGTCTACGCCCTGGAGGGTTCCAACCTGAAGGACGATTTCTATGCCAATGTCAACAAGGAGTGGCTGGAAACTACCTCCATCCCCGCCGGCAGCTCTTTCACCGGCACCCTCTATGAGGTGATGGATTCCACCGATAAGCAGGTAGCTGCGCTCATCAAGGAGATTGCTGCCAGTAGCCCCAAGGCCGGCTCTGCGGAGGAGAAAATTAAGAACCTGTATGAAAATATCCTCAACTGGGACGCCCGGAATGCGGCGGGGATTGAGCCGATCCAGCCCTATCTGGACGCCATCGACAGCGCGGAGGATCTGGACGCGCTGATGGAGGTCAACAACCAGATGCTGGCGGAGGCCAGTATGGGCCTGCTTGCCTTTGGCACCACCCAAAGTGTGGAGAACAGCGAAGAGAAGGTGCTGGGGTTTGTCAGCCTCAGCTCCAGCCT
Organism: Oscillospiraceae bacterium; assembly: GCA_022797115.1. Lineage (GTDB taxonomy): Bacteria > Bacillota > Clostridia > Oscillospirales > Oscillospiraceae > Pelethomonas. The sequence goes on along the minus strand of JAAWKB010000031.1, from coordinate 8,025 downwards.
TACCCGTGATTTCTACGCCATGGAGGGTGTCCGGGAGATTTTCGGTACCTATGTCGCTACCCTGTTCCTGCTGGGCGGAGCGGATGAGGTCGAGGCGGTGGCCATGGCCGACGCTTACCTGGAGATGGACGAGGATCTGGCCAATGCCCGGATGTCCGCTGAGGATCAGGCGGACATTTCTAAGATTTTTAACTTTGTTGATGCTGACGAGGTGAAGGAGACCTTCGCCAACGTGGACCTGGAGGCTGTTCTGGCCGCTGAGGGGCTTCACGATGAGGACCGCTATGTGGTCAGCGATTTGGGCCTGATGAGGAAGTCCGCAGAGTACTTCAATGACGAGCATCTGGAGGAGCTGAAGCTCTATTTGCGCCTGAGTGTCCTTGCCCAGCTGGGCCCGATGCTCAACCGGGAGTTCTCTGAGGCAAAGGATGCGTACAATGCCGCCCTGATGGGGATTGAAGGCAGCCTGACGGATGAGGAGGACGCCGCTGCTACAGTACAGCAGCTTCTTTCCGACTATCTGGGCCAGATCTATGTGGAAAAATATTTCTCCCCGGAGGCCAAGGCCGATGTGGAGGCCATGATTGACGAGATGCTGGACGTCTACGGCCAGCGCATCCAGGCCCTGGATTGGATGAGCGACACCACCAAGGCAAAGGCCCTGGAGAAGCTGGAGGCCATCACGGTCAACGTGGGCTATCCGGACAAGTGGGACGACATCTATGATGATGTGGAGATCCTCTCCGTGGAACAGGGCGGGTCCTACTATGAGAATATGATTGCCATGATCCAGGCATCTATGGCAAAGATGGCGGAGGAGCAGGATGAGCCGGTGGATCGTGGTACCTGGGCGATGAGTGTCTACACGGTCAACGCCTACTACTCCCCCCAGAATAACTCCATCAATTTCCCTGCCGGGATTTTGCAGGCCCCCCTCTACGATGTGGAGGCGGACCATACCGAGAACCTGGGCGGCATCGGCTATGTGATTGCCCACGAGATCTCCCATGCCTTTGACAACAACGGCGCCACCTTCGACGCCCAGGGCAACCAGAGCAGCTGGTGGACAGAGGCGGATTATGAGGCGTTCCAGGGCCTGTGCCAGCAGGTGATTGATTTCTATGACGGCGTAGAGGCGGCCCCTGGTATCGCCTGCAACGGCACGCTGACCATCAGCGAGAATGTGGCCGACCTGGGGGCGCTGGCCTGCATCACCCAGATTGAGGGCCAGGATGAGACGCCTGACTATCAAACCCTCTACCGTACCGCCGCCCGCACCTGGCGGGGCACTGCCAGCCGGGAGACCCGCTCCTATCTGAGCGCGGCAGACGTCCACGCCCCTGACAAGCTGCGGGGCAGCCGCGCCCTCCAGAGCCTGGACGAGTTCTATGAGGCTTTTGACATCCAGCCCGGTGACGGGATGTACCTCGACCCTGCGGACAGAGTCCAGATTTGGTAAAAAATAACTGCGCCCAGAGGCGCAGAGAGGAGATTGATCAATTATGAGAATCATTGCTACTGAGAATTACGAGGCTATGAGCCACCAGGCTGCCAACATCGTTGCCAGCCAGATCACCTTGAAGCCGGACAGCGTACTGGGCCTGGCTACCGGGTCCTCCCCCATCGGCCTGTACAAGGAGCTCATTGCCCGCTATGAGAAGGGCGATTTAGACTTCTCCAAGATCAAGTCTGTGAATCTGGACGAGTATGTGGGCCTGGCTACTACCCACGACCAGAGCTACCGCTACTTCATGCAGGATAACCTGTTTAACCACGTCAATATCGATGTGGCAAACACCTATGTGCCCAATGGCATGGCTGCTGATCCTGAGGCCGAGTGCAAGCGTTATGATGAAGTGATCCGGAGCATGGGCGGCGTGGATATCCAGGTGCTGGGCCTGGGCCACAACGGCCACATCGGCTTTAACGAGCCCAGCGACGTCTTCCACCTGGGGACCTATCTAGTGAACCTCAAGGAGGGCACCATTGACGCGAACGCCCGCTTCTTTGCCTCCCGGGACGATGTGCCCCGTCAGGCATTGACCATGGGTATCCAGTCCATCATGCTGGCCCGCCAGATCCTGGTCGTTGTCAGCGGAGAGGATAAGGCAAATGCGGTCAAGGCATGCTTTGGCGGCCCCGTTACCCCCAGCGTTCCCGGCTCTGTCCTCCAGCTGCACCCCAATGTCATCCTTGTGGCTGACAAGGCTGCGCTGAGCAAGCTGTAAGAGAAGGATTTTTAACCAATACGGAAAGCGTGCCCCGGACTTCCATCCGGGGCACGCTTTGTATCAAGGTGGAGTGGACATCGCAAATAAAAATAGAGTGGAGGGAACTGCTTGGGTATTACAATAGAAAGGGCACAGCCGGGGGATGCAGGGGCAATCATTGCTTATATGAACAGAATAGGCTGTGAGACAGAGAACTTGTCATTTGGCAGCGAGGGATATCCAATTTCAGAGAAGGATGAGGAGGAAATCATACGTGAGAAAAATCAATCCCCCCGGAACGCCTTGTTTTTGGCAAAAAAGGAAGGGGTCATCGTGGGCGATGCCAGCATTGAGGCATTCTCCTGCCGGAAAGCGCATCGGGCGGAATTTGGTATCTCCGTTGTAAAGGCGGAATGGGGCCAGGGAATTGGCAGCAGGCTGCTGGAAACAGTCATTCAACACGCAAAGGAACAGCAGATTGAAGTGATTGAATTACAGGTACGGAGCGATAATGAACGGGCAATCCGACTATATCGGAAATATGGCTTTGTAAAGATTGGTACTTATCCGAACTATTTCAAGATAGGGCTCACATATGTTGATTTTGATTTTATGAACCTGTACATATAGCTGGAGAATATAGCCTAGGCCTTGTTTGAAAAATGTCAAAACGCCCAAACGGCGGATCTTTTTCCGCCACTTTACGTTCAATTTTCTTGCCGGGCGGCAGCCCGCTTGCGAAAATTTGCCTTGATTGGCGAAAAAATCTTTCGCCGTTGGACATTCCGCCAATTTTCAAACAAGGCCTAATCCTTAGTATTCAATTTCTCCACAAACGCTGTGCTTTTAGCCGACATCTCCACCCAGGCGGGGCGGAAACCGCACTTGACCGCATTACGCACCGACTTGACGTTTGACCACGCGGCGCAATAGAATGGCACCATCCCCCGCTCCAGGATTTCCAGAGCCAGCCGGCTGGTCAATGCCGAGGCAACCCCCTGCCTGCGGTACGCCGGAAGGACGTCAATGCCGATCTGCCACATTTCGTCACAGTCCGCAGAGCAGCCCGCCAGGCCAATGAGCTGCTCCCCATCGTAAGCCGCCACGCCCAGGACATCCAGTTCCCTGCGCTCCTTGCACAGCGCATTGGCCCACGTTGGGACGTAGAGGGGGCCAAAGTCCTGCTGGTGCAGGATTTTCAGCGGATACGGGCACTCCAGGGGCTCCAGACAGCCCAGATCCGGCAGGAAATACTCCGCCATATAGCAAATCCGCTGGCCCATCCCCTCCAGCGCATCATTGAGTATATGCAGGTTCGGCGTCTCAAAGCAGTGCTCCGCCGGAAAGCGGCGGATATAGGCGGACACCAGCTCCCGGCAGGACTCCAACGCCGCTGCTACGACATTGTTCCCGTAGGAGACCAGATGGCACGCAAGGGGCAGATGCAAATATTTCCGTGCCCCGGGGTTGGCCTGGGAGGGGACAAGGACAGGCTCATCCCGAAGGAAATCGGCTGGATTACAATTAAGATCTGTTGCGGACTGCCGCAGGGCAATGTCCAGAATCTGCCGGTTGGTGAATCCCATTTCAGCTGCCTCCCTGTTGGTCAAGGTTGGCTCTATTGTACTGTACAGAGGGGCCGGCGTCAAGGACGTCCGCAGGCGGATAAGAAAATTTCCCCACCCGACAGGATTTTCTCCATTTTTTGGTGGACAAGCCGTAAAATGGTAAAAAACAGCGGAAGGGGGTTCCACTATGGAACAAAAAAAGAACTCGCTGTTTCAGTCCAACCGGATCTATCAGATCCCAATCGACCGCATCAGTCCAAACCCAAGGCAGCCCCGGCGGCACTTTGAGGAGCAATCCCTCCGGGAATTGGCCGACTCGATCCGCCAGCATGGGGTCATCCAGCCGCTGAGCGTGCAGAAGGGCGTGAACGGCTATGTCCTGGTGGCCGGGGAACGCCGACTCCGGGCCGCCGGTATGGTGGGGCTGGCCAAGGTCCCCTGTATCCTGGTGAGGGCATCCCCCAAAGACAGCGCACTGCTGGCGCTGGTGGAAAACCTTCAGCGGTGCGACCTGCACTACATGGAGGAGGCTGCCGCCATTGCCCGACTGATCTCCACCTACGACATGAGCCAGGAGGAGGCCGCCAAACGCCTGGGACGCTCCCAATCGGCAGTCGCCAACAAGCTGCGCCTGCTGCGTCTGAGCTCCACCTGTGTGGAGCTCCTGCGGGAGTATGGCCTCACGGAGCGCCATGCGCGGACCCTGCTGCGCCTGGAGAACGAGCAGCAGCAGGTGGAGGCCCTGCGGCACATCGGTGAAAAACGACTGAATGTGGCCGCCAGTGAGGAGTACATAGAAGCCTTGCTGGAAAGCGGCGAGAAGGAGGGGCCCGGCAAACGGCCTGTCTATGTCATTAAGGATGTGCGGCTGTTCTTGAACAGCGTCAACCGTGGCATGGAGACCATCCGCCGGGCCGGTGTGGACGCCCGCTATGACAAGCAGGAGAGCGAGGAGACCATCACCATCACCATCCAAATTCCCAAAAAGAAAGCGGCCATGTAGGCCGCCTGTATCTCCGGAGGGCTGCGCCGCCTGCGGCGGACGTCCCCGGAGTTTCTTTTGTTACCGATGGATACAGATTTGTTGCCGGTTCGTAAGGCGTTTGAAACGACTTTGAAGCAATTGTATGGTATGATATCGACATAAAATCCGGGAAACCGGCAAAAACACCCAGGGCACAGCCCTGTGGGAAGCTTCTTTTGATCCTTTTCCCGGGATGGAAAGGGATCTGTGCCAAGAGAGAAAGGAAGGTAACATACATTGTTGACGAAATGGAAGGGATTGAGTAAGCAGGTAAAAATTGCGCTGGGCGCCGGGCTGGCCTGCTTGGCGGCGCTGGGGATTGGCGTGGCTGCCTGGCAGCCCTGGAACCAGAAGGAGCCGACGGAGGATCTGGCCCCGCCGCCACAGCAGCAGGAGCAGATCCCCCAGGAGAAGACGGAGAAAGGGCCCACCCTCAAGGTGGGCAGCGAGGAGATCCCCTGCTCCGTCTATACGGCGGCGGACGGCTGGACGCTCTCCGTGCCCGAGGGCTGGGAGGCCGCAAACCTGGGGGACAACGGCGTGGTATTCTCGTCCACGGATGGGGCGCAGCTGTCTGTGCTGGCTGCTGAGGGCAGCGGCGGGTTTGGCGGCGATTTCGTGAACCTCTCCACCCTCACCGGCGATGAGAGAACCCTGCTCTTCTACACCGGGACAGACCAGAAGAGCTACTATGTATACGGGGACGCGAAGGCCGCAGATTGGAATCAGTACAGCAAGCTGTTCGCCGCCATGGCCCGGACTCTCACGCTGCCCGGCGGGGCCGATGCCCCCTTCGCAGAGAGCTTTGTACTGCCCCAGGAGCCGGACTGGCAGGAGACCGAGGGGCTGACCGTGCTGTTCCTGGATAAGGATGGGTTCGTGCTGGACGAAAAGGTTCAGGAGGCGGTGGAGGAGTACATGCGTTCCTGGCCAGTGGAGGACAGGACGGATTACACCGGCCAGTACCGGGTCAACCGGGTCGTGTGGGCCGGGAGTTTCGCGGGCCTGGCAAAGGCCGGTGAAAACGCGGCGGAGGGATACGTTGATGTCTTCCGGGCGGATGTGCAGTACCGCACGGCGGAGGGCGCAGCCATCGAGGGCGTGGAGATCGTGGACGGCTGGGCCTCCCGGGAGGGCGGCGTCTATTTGGCGGTCTTCCACGACGGCGGTTCGGTGGAAAAGACCCTGTGGCGTGTCTGGGACAACGCCGCAGGCTGGCCTGCCCTGGCAGCGGAGCTGGTTTAGGTGAACAGAAAAATACTGGCCGTGTCAAACGGCCAGTATTTTTTATAGCAAGATATACAAAGTGTTTACAGAATGGCGTCTATGACGGGGGCCAGCCAGCTGCCTTGGAAGTCCTCAATGCGGCCCTGGTCGGTGAGCTGGGCCAACTGGGGATCAATGGGCATCCGGGCCAGGAGCGGGAGGCCATGGGCTTCTGCAGCGGCCTTGGTCTTGCCCTGGCCGAAGAGGGGGATCTCCTTCCCGCAGTCGGGACAGAGGAGGTAGCTCATGTTCTCCACCACGCCTACAATGGGGATATCCATTGTCTCCGCCATCTTGACCGCCTTCTCCACAACCATGCTCACCAGCTCCTGGGGGGAGGCGACGATGACCACGCCGTCCAGCGGCAGGGACTGGAACACGCTTAACGCCACGTCGCCCGTGCCCGGAGGCATATCCACAAACAGATAGTCCACATCCCAGATCACGTCCGTCCAGAACTGGGTGACAACCCCGCCAATCACCGGGCCGCGCCAGAGGACAGGGTCCGTCTCGTCGTCCAGCAGCAGGTTTACGCTCATCAGCTGGATGCCTGTGGCGGTCTCTACCGGCAGCATCCCCCGCTCATCCCCCATGGCCCGCTGGTGGATGCCAAAGGCTTTGGGGATGGAGGGGCCGGTGACGTCGGCGTCCAGGATACCGGTCTTACGGCCGCTGCGCTGGGCCAGGACCGCCAGCTGGCTGGTCACCATGGACTTGCCTACGCCGCCCTTCCCGGATACGACGCCGTAGACCTTGCCCACCCGGGCGGAGGGGTTGTGGGATTTTAAAAAGGACTGGGGTTCGGTGCGCTCCCCGCAGGCTTCGCCGCAGGTACTGCAATCATGGGTACACTCTGACATAGGGATCATTCTCCTTTTTGTTTTCTCAGAATACAGGCGCTCACTCTATTTTTTCCGGATAGACCGGTATTCAAGCAATTTTTTCAACGCATCCCCATAGTGGGGTGCGCGCATGGAGGGGAAAGCGCGCAGCAGACGGCGTTCAAAGAAGTCCTGCCGGTCATATAGGGCGTGGAGCTTCTGCTGGGCCTCGCCCCTGGCAGCCTCCAGACGGGCGGCAAACCCGGCGCTTAGACCGGCCAACGGCTCCAGCTTGGACTGGACAGCCTGGGCCGCCTGGGCGGCGCGTTCCTCCACACCCAGACAGGCGGCAGTCAAGGAGCCCTCCAGACGCTTGCGCTGGAGCTCCATAGCCTGCTGCTGCTCGGCTTTCAGGGCCTCCAGCCTCCCGGTCAGCTCATCCTGAATGGCGTGGAGCTTGGCCAGGCGGTCGCCAATCTGAATGGCGCTGCGCACAGAGAGCGCAAGATCCACCAGATAGACAGCCAGAAGGACCAACGCCAGGGGAACGCCTATCCCAGACACGAACAGGCTGGCCAGCCGCGCCGAGACAGGCGGGCTGGCTGCGTGGCAGAGGAACACGCTGGCCAAACCAAAGAGGGTGGAGTTGAGCAGGCAGACGCGGCCATTGATGTGGAAACGGTACTGGGAGTAGTCCCACCAGCGCATGTGGAATAGCTTCTCCATGGCATAGCTGGTGATATACTCCACCAGGGAGGTTAGAATGGCCCCCAGCAAAAAGGTGAACAGGGGATTGGCGCAGCCGCCGTCCAGTACCAGGAGGACCACAAGGGCCCCGTGACCATAGATCGGGCACAGGAGGCCGTTCAGGAAACCCCGTTTCTCACACAGGCGGCGCTGCCCAAGCGAGCAGTAGACCATCTCGCCGCACCAGCCCAGGAAACTGTAAACCATCAGGAGCAGGAACGCGAAGCTGAACCGCTCCAGCGGCGTGACGCAGACAGAGGGGAAGAACATGGAGTCACCTCCCAGCCTTTCTTTTGACCGGTTAAAGTCCGTTTTCTTTATCCCAATTTGACTTCGTGTTCCCGGCAAACTCCAGCGAATAAACAGTGGATATTCAAAAAGCCAGAGTG
>JAAWKB010000030.1 GCA_022797115.1 Oscillospiraceae bacterium | reverse complement strand
GCCTCTCGCGCCCGCTCTCTCCTGGGCATCTTTTTCCTCGTCTTCTCCGCTCTCGCTTTTATCGCCTTTTTAGCCCGGTTCTACTATTGATTCGCATTCCAAAATCTTGTTGAACTCGTCCACCGTCACCATGAAGTCGTCCAGCCCATTGGCCTGGGCATCGCCGTCAAAGGCCAGCTCAGGGTAGGCGATGACCGGGTGGAAGAACAGGTGCTCCACGATGCCGTCATAGGCCGCGTATGGGACGCCGTCCCTCGCGCCGCCCTCGGGCATGACGGTGGGGTCCAGGATTTCATAGGCCGCCGGCTCCGGCACAGGTTCTGGTTCGGGCTCCGGGTCAGGCTCGGGTTCGGGCTCCTGCGCAGACCCGGGCTCTGTCCCGCCGGGGGCCGGGGCGGCTGGCTCAGACGGAGCGGCTGGCTCAGCCTGGGCGGGCGGCTGGGCCGTCGGATTGCTGCCCCCTCCGTTGGAGCAGGCCGGCGCCAGCAGCAGTGTCAGCGCCAGCAGCAGCGCAATGGTTTTTTTCATGATAATATTACCTCCCACAGGCGGCTGGGCCGCCGGTACTATGCCCTAGTATAGCACGGGGCGGGCGGCAAGCCAAGCATCCATTTGGTAAAATAAATGACAATTGGGTAACAGGAGAAAATTTGTCAAGGGGGATTTCACCCAAAAGATGAAATCCCCCTGATAAATGGAAATTTACTGAAAAACAGTCCGTTATCTTGTTTTCAAGCGTTCCAAGACCCAGAAAGTGATCGGCTTAAAAATAGCATAAAGGCCATAGCCCAGCACTCCGCCGACCAAATTCGTAATCAGGTCCGTGATGTCCGAGGTGCGGCCGAAGAACGGCTGTAAGAGTTCGATACCCAAGCTCATCAAGAAGCAGAAAAACACTGTCACGCAGAGCTTGGCTCTTTTGTTCCGGGTCAGAGGAAATAGAAAGCCGAAGGGGAGTGTCATGATAACATTCAAGACCACTTGCCTGAAAAAATCCCCTCTTCCCAAAGAAACGTCAATAAACGGCACCAGGTTCATAGGCGTATAGGGATGATCCAGCATAAATGGGATGGATGCGATCACCGGCATCATAGTAAAAAAGAGCACTAACGAGAGATAGGCGTACATGAGCGTGTTGACAAGTAGGACATCTTTGCCCTGGGGCCTCCACTTCCTAAAAAAGACGAAAGCATACAGGAGCATCAACGCTGTAAAATCTACTATATATTTTATCAAGTATTTCATTGCGGCACTTCTTTCCACTTACAGCACTATCCGAATGTTTGTTTGTCGAATTGGCATGAGCAAAGTATACCACCATCGCAGGCAGCATTCAACCCCCGTTTATAGGCGCTGATCGCAGCCGGCGCCGGCACAGCTCCGCCGATACACCAGCCGCCGGTCAATGTGATGTAAATGAACAAAAACGTCTGCCGATATTTGGACAGAGTGTGGATTGCGCGGGAGATCAACATGTGCTACATTATTTCCGGAAAGCAAGAATACGAATTCACAGCGGTGATGATATGATTACAATGACGGAAATCGCACGGCTGACCAACGTCTCCCAACCCACCGTCTCCCGGGTGCTCAACGGCAACCAGAACGTGGCGGCGGAGATCCGGGAACGTGTCCTGGCCTGCGCCAAGGAACACAATTATCAGTGCAACGCGCTGGCCAAGGGCCTGCAAGGCAGCAGGACCATGCTCCTGGGGGTGCTGCTGACGGATATCTCCAACAGCTTTTTTGCCGACCTGGCCAAAAAGCTTGAAAGCGAGGCCCGCCGCAGCGGGCACAGCATCATCCTCTTCAACAGCGACTATGACATGGATAAGGAGCAGGCGTATCTGGATGTGGTGCGGCGTTACCGGGTGGACGGCGTGCTGGCGGCGCCCATTTTGCAGGAGGGGTCCGCCTGGCCGGAGTGCGCGCACCGGCTGGACATCCCGGTGGTGGTAATGACGCGGCGGATGGAGGGGGTTGACTCGGTCTATCTGGACCACACGGCGGCCTCCGGCCAGGTGGCCCGCCATCTGGCTGAGCGGGGATACCAGCGGTTCCTGTTTATTGGGAAGAACTACGATATGAAATACATGGGATTTTACCAGAGCTTGGATGAGCTTGGGCTGGCGGACCGGCTGGAAAGTATGGAGTACGTGGACGACCGGCAGCTGCAGGAGGACCTGCGCGCGTATTTCCAGCAGAGCGGCCCCCGGGCCGGCGTGTTTGCCAACAACGACATCTGCGCGCTGCGGGTGCTGCGGCTGCTGCGGGTGCTGGGGGTTTCCGTCCCGCAGGAGGCCGGGGTGGTGGGGTTTGACGATACCTACATGGGCCCCTATCTGAACCCCAGCCTCACCAGCATCTCCCAGCCCACTGGCCAGATCGCGGCGGAGGCGGTGAGCCGCCTGCTCTACCGCATGGACAACCCCGGCCAGCTGCCGGCGTTGGATTTAGCCCTCCCGGCGGAGCTGGTGGTCCGTGAGAGCAGCTGACAGTTCCCATGATTCGCAACCGCAGAACGGAGCTTCGCGCCTCAGGCGCACAATTATATTAAGAGAGGAAGGCAGCATACCATGATGGATGTGACAGCCATTGGCGAAATTTTGATTGATCTGACCCAGACAGGCAAAAATGAGTCGGGAGTCCCCCTGTTTGCCGCCAACCCAGGCGGCGCGCCGGCCAACGTAGCGGTAGCCGCCGCCCGGCTGGGCTGCAAGACCGCGTTTATCGGCAAGGTGGGCAGGGACAGCTTCGGCGCCTACCTGCGCCGGGTGCTGGCGGAGAACCAGGTGGACGGGTCCGGGATGCAGGAGGGCGATACCCCCACCACGATGGCGATTGTCTCCGTGGACGAGAGCGGGGAACGGAGCTTCCGCTTTGTCCGGGGCGCGGACTGCGAGATGGTCCCGGAGGATGTGGACGAGACGCTGGCCCAAAACAGCAAGATTCTCCACTTCGGCTCCGTGAGCCTGACCCAGGGCGTGGCCCGCAGCGCCACGATCTTCACCGCCCGCGCCGCCCACAGGGCCGGGGTCCTGGTCAGCTATGACCCCAACTACCGCCCTGCCCTGTGGCGGACCAACCGGGACGCCCTGGAGTGGATGACCCTGCCCCTGCCCCTGGTGGACATCATCAAGCTCTCCGAGGAGGAACTGCCCCTGCTGACCGGCTCCAAGGATCTGGATGAGGGCAGCCGCATCCTGGCGGAGGGCGGCATCTCCCTGGTCCTGGTGACGCTGGGCGATGAGGGCGCGTTCTGCCGCTGGAAGGGGGAGACCTTCACCGTCCCCGGCGTCCCGGCCAAGGTGGCGGACACCAACGGCGCGGGGGACACCTTCCTGGGGGCGGTACTGAGCCGCCTGTGCCGCCGGGGGGAGCGGCCCTTGGAGGGGCTGGAGCGGCCGGAGCTGGAGGAAATCATCGCCTTTGCCAACCGCGCCGCGTCCCTCACCTGCTCCCGCAGCGGCGCGATCCCCGCCATGCCCACCCTGGCGGAGCTGAAAGAGGTGTGCGTATGAAGAAGGCGAAACCGTCGGGAAGGACGGAAAAGGCGGCAGCGGATTTTGACCGCCGCCTGGCCTGCCGCTATGACGAGCTGAAGTGGCTCTACTGCGAGCTCTACCATAACGATCTGGAGGCCTTTGACTACTTTGTGGAGATGCTGCGCCGCAGCTGGGCGGCGCGCAAGCAGGCCCTGCGGGAGCAGGACGGACGCCGGGAGGCGGACCCGGGCTGGTACCGCAGCCGGGAGCTGCTGGGTATGATGCTCTATGTGGGGGCGTTTGCAGGCACGCTCCGGGGCGTGGAGGACCGCCTGCCCTATCTACAGGAGTGCGGGGTGAACTATCTCCACCTGATGCCCCTGCTGGCCAGCCCCAAGGGCCGTAGCGACGGCGGCTACGCGGTCAGCGACTTCCGCGCCGTCCAGGATGAGCTGGGGACTATGGCGGATCTGGAGCATTTGGCCGACGCCTGCCGGGCGGGCGGCATGAGCGTATGCCTGGACTTTGTGATGAACCACACCAGCGAGGACCATGAGTGGGCAAAAAAAGCCCGGGCCGGGGAGCCCGGCTACCGGGAGCGGTACTTCTTCTATGACAGCTGGGATATCCCCCGGGAGTTTGAGAAAACCGTACCCCAGGTGTTCCCCACCACTGCGCCGGGCAGCTTCACCCAGCTGGAGGGCGGGCAGATCGTCATGACCAATTTCTATCCCTACCAGTGGGATTTGAACTACGCCAACCCGGCAGTGTTCAACGACATGACGGAGAACATGCTCTTCCTGGCCAACCGGGGCGTCGACATCATCCGCCTGGACGCCATCCCCTACATCTGGAAGGAGCTGGGCACCGACTGCCGCAACCTGCCCCAGGTCCACACCCTGTCGCGGATGCTGCGTATAGCCTGCGAGATTGTCTGCCCCAGCGTGCTGCTGCTGGGGGAGGTGGTCATGGAGCCGTCCAAGGTGGCCCCCTACTTCGGCACACCGGATAAGCCGGAGTGCCATATGCTCTACAATGTGACCACCATGGCCACCACCTGGCACACCCTGGCCACCGGGGATGTGTCCCTGCTCAAGCGGCAGATGGAGGCCGTGTGCGCCTTGCCCAAGGACTTCCTCTTCCTCAACTACCTGCGCTGCCACGACGACATCGGCTGGGGCCTGGACTACGCCTGGCTGGGGCAGCGATTTGGCACGAATGAGGTGGCCCACAAGAAGTATCTGAACGACTACTTTACCGGCAAATGGCCCGGCAGCGGCAGCCGGGGCGTGCTCTACAATGACGACCCCCGCCTGGGGGATGCCCGCCTGTGCGGCACCACCGCCTCCCTGTGCGGTGTGGAGGCCGCCGTCTATGAGCAGGACCCCTTCCAGCTGGAGCGGGCTGTATCCTGCGATGTGACCCTCCACGCCTGGATGCTCTCCCAGAGCGGCATCCCCGTGGTCTACAGCGGCGACGAGGTGGGGCAGCTCAACGACTGGGGCTATCTGGACGACCCGGAAAAACGGGAGGACAGCCGCTATATCCACCGGGGCTGCTTCCAGTGGGAGCTGGCGGAGCTGCGTAACGACCCGGATACCCGCCAGGGCAAGCAGTTCCAGCTCCTGCGGCGTCTGGAGGCGCTCCGGGCCCAGGAGCCCTGCTTTGACGCAAGGGCGGACGTGTGGGTGGAGGACAGCGGCAGCCGGCATGTGCTGGCCCTGTGCCGCCGGATGGAGGGCCGGGAGCTGGTGTGCCTGTTCAACTTCAGCGGGGAATTCGTCACCGCCGGCGTACAGCGGGAGGGGAGCTATACCGAGCTGATGTACGGGGCGCACCACGACCAGATCCGCGCCGTCCAGCTCTGGCCCAACGGCTTCGCCTGGCTGCTGCGGGACGAGGCATAAGAAAATGATACCGCCAGCCGCGGGCTGCTTTCCCTGCTTGAGAGGGGGCAGCCTGCGGTTGGCGGCGTTTTTTTATGTCATGGGGGTTCGGGTTGGGGTTAGGAACCAGTGGAGCGGTAGTGGCGCACCCCCAGCCGCCACAGCAGGACGCAGGGGATCAGGAACAGCAGCGATACCACCGGCAGCACCCCATACCACGCCGGGCCCCGGCCCAGGAGGTATTGCAGGGGCCAGTGCTGCACCAGGGCCAGAGGCACCAGGAAGGTGAGCGTCAGCAGCACCGGCCTGCCGTAGATGCCGAAGGGGTATTTCCCGTACTCCCGCGGGCCGTTGGTGAAGATGTTGAGAACCTCCAGGCTCTCCATGGTGAAAAAGCACAGGGCCGCGCCAATGAGGAACAGCCCAAAGAAGAGCGCCGCGCCGCACAGGATCATCAGCGCCAGCACCAACGCTTTGGCGGGCGTCCAGGCCACCGCGCCGGAATTCACAGCCCATACCAGCAGGATCACCGCCTGGAGCAGGCGGGCCAGCATGGTGGGCTTCATGTCCTGGCACAGCACCTGGAAGGCCAGGGACCGGGGCCGGACCATCATGCGGTCAAACTGGGCCTGGGAGAGGATCTTCGCGAATGCGTCAAACCCCCGGCCAAAGCACTCCGCCAAGGACGCGGCCGACAGGATCACCGCAAAGCACAACGCCAGCTGGGGCAGGGTGTAGCCCCCTACGGACGTGAAGCGGTCCAGCAGGAACACGACGCTGAGGAACACGTTGGTCGTGATCAGGAGGTGGCCCAGGCAGCTGAGGAAAAAGGACGCCCGGTAGGTCATGGCGGAGCGGAAATGGATGGAAAAGAATTTCAAATACAGCCTCATTGCTCAGCCCCCCAGGATAACCGCGCGGCGCAGGCCGTTCCGGGTGAGAAAATACCCCGCCGTAACCAACGCCAGAATCCAGAAGATTTGCAGGCCCATCACCGCCGGGATCTCCGGCAGGGGGATGTCCCCGTTGAAAATCCGCAGGGGCACGTTCTGCATGGAGCCGAAGGGGCTGAGGGCGGCCGCCTGCCGCAGGCCGTCAGGCAGGAAGGGCAGCGGGACAATGGCCCCGCCCAGCAGGTCCGCCGCCGCCACTGAGAGCACCATCAGCCCGTTGGGGTCGGTCACATAGAACGTCAGGGCGTAGATCAGCAGCGAGTAGGCGCATACCACCAGCACCATCAACACCATAGACAGCAAAAACAGGCCGAACACCGCCGGGGACCCCTGCAAGCGCAGCCCCCAGGGCGCGGGAATCAGGCTGCTGACCAAAAGCACCGGGACCATCCGCAGGGCAGCCCGGGCCAGGCGGCCAGCCAGCGCCCGCGCCATCCACATGCTGTACAGGCCGGCAGGCCGCAGCAGTTCATAGGCCACCGACCCGGTTTTTACGGATTCCAGGACCTCAAAGTCCCAATTCCATAGGGCGAACAGGGTCAAAAACGCCTGCTGGAGCCAGATGTAAGCCGCCAGGGCTTCCATGCCCATGGGGAACCGCTCCGGGTGCTCCAGCCAGAAGGCCCGGTAGAGCAGGATCTCCATTGCGCCCCAGACAAACTGTGTGCTCATGCCCGCCAGGGCGGCGGCACGGTATTGCAGCCCCGCCGTCAGCCGCATCCGGAAGAAGGAGAGATATTTTTTCATGCCGCCCCTCCTTCAGATGCCGAAGCGGCGGTACAAATCCGCCACCGACTCCTCTGTGGACAGATTCTCCCCCGCGTTCTGCCGGATCTGCTCCGTGCTGCCGTCCAGCAGCAGCTGGCCCTTGCCGATGAGCAGCACCCGGCTGCACAGGGCGTCGATATCCTGCATGTCGTGGGTGGTCAGCAGGACTGTGGTGCCGCACAGGCGGTTCTGCTCCAGGATGAATTGCCGTACCTGCAGTTTGCTCACCGCGTCCAGGCCGATGGTGGGCTCGTCCAGAAACAGCACCTGGGGGCTGTGGAGCAGGGCCGCAGCGATCTCACAACGCATCCGCTGGCCCAGGGACAGCATCCGGGCCGGGGTCTTGAGCAGCTCCCCCAGATCCAGGAGGCTAGCCAGCCTGTCCAGATTCCCCCGAAACTCCGGCTCCGGCACCCGGTAGATGTCCCGCAGCAGCAGGTAGGACTCCATAACCGGCACATCCCACCACAGCTGGCTGCGCTGGCCGAACACCACCCCCAACCGGGCCACATGCCGTTTCCGGTCCGTCCACGGGGTCAGGCCGTTGACGGTGCATGTCCCGCAGTCCGGCCGCAGGATGCCGCTGAGAATTTTGATGGTGGTGCTCTTCCCCGCGCCGTTGGGGCCGATGTAGCCGAGGATCTGGCCGTCAGGGATGGTGAAGGTCATGTCCCGCAGGGCGGGGATTTCTGTGTACTCCCGGGAAAACAGGCTCCGTACCGCGTTCCCCAGGCCGGCCTCCCGCCGCCGGACCCGGTAGGTCTTGCCGATCCCTCTCATTTCAATCATTCAGTTGTTCTCCTTTTGTGAAAGATGTCCCATCGCAGGTCAGACCAGCGGGCGGCGATTGGGCGCGCCGCCATGGCCTTAAAAGCCAATGGGAGGCATCCTGTCCGCAAGCGGCGCAGGCGGTCACGAGCCAGTCCCCACGCCGGGCAGAATGCCCTCTTTCCAGAGCCGGAGCCGGGTGCTCCGGGACAAAAAGGAAGATAATTATATCAATCTATGCAGAAAATGTCAAGATTCCAGCAAAATTTAAATCGTCTCAATCGATAACCTTTTCTTCGCCCGGTTTATCCGCCGGCGCGCTCTCCGCACGCAGCCAGGCAATCTCCAGCGCGTCCAGGATTTCCCGCGTTTCGCGCAAAAAGTTCTTCCGGTTTTCCACAGGCAGGCGCGTGTAGAGCACACCCTTCTCCAGAAACTCTACGGCCAGCAGGGTATTTTCTATTTTATCAGGGTTGGTGAGCAGGTCGGCTACTGAGATGTTCATGTAATCCGCAATACACATCAGCGTATCCAGCGTAGCGCCGTTCCCCTTCTCAATCTCCTGTAGGGTGGATTTAGAGATGCCGACTTCTTTAGAGAACTCGACCTGGGACAATTGGAGAAATCCCCGAATCCTTCTCAGGTTTTTCATCAGATAATACCGTTCTTCCACATGGCCCCCTCCTTATTCTACTATCAAATAAGGATATAGGAAGAACTATGGTTTGTGTATATAAAATTATCGGCCATACAGCCCGAATTTCCGGCTGTTCATCCGCCGCAATATCCTCTTTGTGATCCGCACACCGCTGGACATGCAGAAGAGGGCGGGGTGATCCCCCCGCCCTCTTGGCAGCGTCTTCCTTATAAATGGGAGCAGACCAGCTCCAGCCTCCCCTCCAGGACGGCGGGGCCGTACCCGGCAGGGAGCAGGAGATGATCCCCCGCCCTGACCGGAACCCCATCCAGCGCGCCCTGGCCGCCGGTGATGCTGATGTTGACAAAAGGCTTGTCCCAATCCCGCTCCCACCTGCCGTCCAGGGACACATGGTACACCGTGTAGCAGGGGCAAGCGATCAGGCGGGTGACAACGGCGTCCCCCTGGCGGACCGTCTCCTGCTCCGGCTCACAGGGGTGGAAGGGGGCCTGGGTGACGGCCAGGCTCTGCTCGATGTGCAGGGGCCTGGGCCGCCCATTCTCCAACCGTCCGTAGTCGTAGAAGCGGTAGGTCACATCGCTGCTCTGCTGGGTCTCCAGGAGCAGCGTCCCCCCCTTGATGGCGTGGAGGCAGCCGGGGTCGATCTGGAAGAAGTCCCCCTTTTTGATGGGCACCTCCCGGAGCAGCTCCTTCCACCGCCCCTGCCCCACCAGCTCCCGCATCTCCTCCCGGCTGGCGGCGTGGTGCCCGATGATGATGGACGCGCCCTCGTCACAGTCCAGAATATACCAGCACTCCGCCTTGCCATGGGCCCCGTTTTCATGGGCCTGGGCGTAGCTGTCGCCGGGGTGGACCTGGATGCTCAGATCCTCCCGGGCGTCCAGAATCTTGACGAGCAAAGGGAACGCATCCCCGCCCGTGTGGCCGAACAGCTCCGGCCGCTTCTGCCAGAGGCTGCCCAGGGTCTCCCCGGCGAACGCCGGGTTTCTGACCCGGCAGTCCCCGCCCGGATGGCCGCTGATTGCCCAGCATTCGCCGGTGCGGCTGCTGGGGATGCCATAGCCAAACACAGCTTTCAGGCGTTCCCCGCCCCAAATCTTTTCCTGAAATACCGGCTCCAACATAACCGGCTGTTGTCTGCTCATACTCTGCCTCCGTTCTCTCTATAGGCGTCTGCCGCCAATTGGGCCGCCCCCAGCACCCCCTGGCTGTCCCCCAGGCTGGCCGGGACGATATATTGCTCCAGCTCCGCCAGGCCCCCGCCGCTTATGTAGCCGCCCAGCTGGCGGCGGACCTCCGCCCGGATGAGGGGGAACAGCTGCGCCTGGCGCATCACGCCGCCGCCCAGGATGATCCGCTCCGGGGAGAGGACCATGATGTAGGCGCACAGGGCCTGGGCGAGGTAGAACGCCTCCAGCTCCCAGACCGCCCCCTGCCCTGCCAGCTCCCGGGCGGGACGGCCCCACCGCGCCTCAATGGACGGCCCGCTGGCCAGCCCCTCCAGGCAGTTGGGGTGGAAGGGGCATATCCCCCGCGCCAGGGGGTCGTCCGCCCGGCGGGCAATGGGGAGGTGGCCGCCCTCCGGATGGAGCATCCCATGGTAGGGCCTGCCGCCCACGACAATCCCCAGGCCCACACCGGTGCCTACGGTCAGGTAGGCCGCCGTGTCCAGGCCCTGCGCGCCGCCCCAGGCCCACTCGCCCAGGGCGGCGGCATTGACATCTGTATCAAACCCCACCGGGACCCCCAGCGCCTCCCGGAAACACGCCGCAATGGGGAACCCCCGCCAGGCCGTCTTGGGCGTGGCAAGGATGGAGCCGTACTGAGGGGTACGGCGGTCCAGCCCTACCGGGCCAAAGCAGCCGATCCCCATTGCCGCAAGGGGCTTGCCCCGGAAGAAGGCCAGCAGCTCCGGCACGGTCGCCTCCGGGCAGCGTGTGGGGAGGACAGTTTGCTCCATAACCTCCCCCTGGCCGGAGACGACTGCGCAGACCATCTTCGTCCCGCCGGCCTCCAGCGCACCAAAATAGGGCATATCCCATCCGCTCCTTCCCGGTTTTAGAGAACAGTATACCATGGGTTCCTGGAAAAAGCCACCATCTTTTCTCCAGGCTCTAAGCCATCAGCGCCTCCAGATCCTCTATTTCCACCCCGGGCTGGAGGGCCATGTCCAGGCCATAACCCAGCACCTTCGCCAGATCCCGGATTTTTGCGTCAATGCTGTCGGGGGTCACAAACAGGCGGCTCCCCTGGCCGTGGAGGGCCGCTGGGGACAGGTCCCCCGCCCCCGCCTCCGTCAGGATATCCCGGGCTACCGTCTGGGCGTCCACCACCGTGGGCACGCCCATTGACAGCACCGGCACCCCCAGGCCCTCCCGGTTGAGGGCCATCCGGTGGTTGCCCACGCCGCTGCCCGGCACCAGCCCGGTGTCGGAGATCTGGATCGTGTTGCACAGCCGGTCCAGCCCCCTGGCCGCCAGCGCGTCCACCACCACCACCGCCGCCGGGCGCACATGCTCCGCCGCGCCCCGGACCCACTCGGCCACCTCCAGCCCCGTCGTGCCCAGCACCCCGGCCCCCAGGCCCGCCACGGAGCGCATCCCGGGGAGCACCTCCATCAGATGCCGCGTCACCAGCAGGTGGTCCAGCGTCCGGGGGCCCAGGGCGTCCGGCGTCATGGCCGCGTTGCCCAGCCCTGCCACCAGCACCGCCCCCTCCTCCGGCAGCAGGGGCGAGAGCAGCTCCCCCACCGCCCGGACCACCCGGGCGAAGGCGTCCTCCTCCCGCCGCCAGAAGGCGGTGATGTCCAAGGTGAGGTAGATCCCCCGGGGCTTGCCCAGGGCTGTCTCCCCCTCCTCGTCCAAAATTTCCACCCGGGTGACGGGGAAGCCCTCCGCCTCCTCGTCCCGGGCCCGGACCCCCGGCAGACGGGTGGTCTCCCCCGCGCCCTCCCGCCAGAGTGCGTGGGCTTCCTCGGCCAGGTCTGTACGGATTGCCAGCGCCATTCGTGTCCCTCCCTCTCTCAGGACCTGTATCCACAACCGCTGAACGCCGTCTATCCGGCCGCCCCGATGCTGGATACAGGTCCAAAAAACCGTAAAATATGGTACTTCCCCGTTAGTTTTTCGCCGCGAACGGAAAATATGTAAAAAAAATAGAGAAGATTCAAAAAATTCCTTGCAATTTTTCGCAGTTCATGCTAAAATATCAATCTGCATGGGGATAGTATTTTTACCCCATAGCCCCCATTGGAGGAGGTGTTTGGTTTGCCGAATATCAAGTCCGCTAAGAAGCGTGTGCTGGTGGCTGAGGTACGCAACGCCCGCAACAAGGCCGAGAGGTCCGCGATGAAGACTGCCGTGAAGAAGTTTGAGGCCGCTGCCGCCGATGGCAATCGCACCGAGGCCGAGGGCGCTTACAAGGTTGCGGTCAAGGCTGTGGACAAGGCTGCCGCAAAGGGCATTCTGCACAAGAACAATGCCGCTCACAAGAAGAGCGCCATGACCTTGAAGCTGAATCAGATTGGCTGATTGATCTTCCGCCAGACAGGAAATGAGGGCCGTCCCGTATGGGACGGCCCTTTTCTTGGCGCCGGCTCTAAGAGCCTGTTTAACATCTCCCCGCGCCCGTCTTGACGGTGTATTTTCCGCCCTGACAGCGTTAAAAATCCTTGCCATCCGTCAGGATGCCTGCGGATTTTTGCCTTGCAGGGCAAAAAATCCTCTCGCCAATCCAAACACGTTGAGATATTAAACAGGCTCTAAAGGATCTGTTCCATCCCTATTTTCAGCGGCTTGAGGCCGCACCGCTCATAAAAGCGCAGCGCGCTCCCGTTGCACGCCCACACGTTGAGGGTCACGTTGTAGCAGCCCAGCTCCCTGGCCAGGGACACTACGCCCTCATACAGCAGGTTCCCGATGCGCTGCCCCCGGCAGGACTCGTCCACACACAGGTCGTCCAGGTACAATGTGGACAGGTCGCAGAACGCCCCGTCCCCCCGGTGGACCTGGAGGATGCAGAAGGCGTAGCCCAGCACACGGTCCGCCTCGTCCACGGCCACCAGGATGGGCCGCTCATCGTCCTGTAGGAGCGATTGCAGCTCCGCATCGGTATACTTCCTGCCCACCTCCCGGAAGAGGTCCGGCCGCCCCTGGTGGTGGACCCGGCAGACCTGGAGCAGCAGCTCGCCCAGGCGGGGGATGTCCCGCTCCTGGGCACGACGGATGTTCATCATCTGTATTCCTCCTTTTTCCTTGTTGGGACCAGCTCCCCGGCCAGCTGCATCACCGCCGCGCCGCCCAGCAGCAGCCCGGCCACCGGCGGCACCCAGGGCACGCTGCCTGGTACGCTCCGCCGTCCCGGCGGCGGGTCCTCCAGCTGCTCGCACCACACCGGCTCCTCGGGGCTGTAGACCACCTGCAAATGCTTCACGCCCCGCCGCCCCAGCTCCCGGCGCATCACCCGCGCCAGCGGGCAGCCATAGGTTTTGCTCAGGTCCGTCACCTCCAGCAGCGACGGGTCCAGTTTGTTGCCCGTGCCCAGGGCGGAGAGGATGGGGATGCCCCGCTCCAGGGCCTGGCAGATCAAATCCACCTTGCAGGAGACCAGATCAATGGCATCCACAATGCAGCCGTACTCCCCAAAGAACCGCTCACGGCTGCCCGGCTCGTACCGGCCCACGATTGGATGGACCCGGCAGTCCGGGTTGATGTCCAGCATCCGTTCGGCCAGGACCTCCGCCTTGCTCCGGCCCAGTGTGGACTGGAGCGCGCCCAGCTGGCGGTTCCTGTTGCTCTCGCTGTACAGGTCCTGGTCAATGAGGGTGAGCTCGCCCACCCCGGCCCGGGCCAGGGCCTCCGCCGCATAGCCGCCCACACCCCCTAGGCCCACGACGCATACATGGGAGGCCGCCAGCCGCTCCATGGCGGCGGGGCCGAGCAGCATTCTATTGCGCAAAAACCGCTCGCTCATGGGCCGACCTCCTCCACCTCCACGCCGAGCTCCGCCAGGAACTGCTCGACCTCCGGCGTGTCGCCCGCGGGGAACCCGTCGTACAGCACGAGCACCCCTGTCGCGGAGACTGTCCCGTCCTCGCCCCGCGAGAAGGAGACCGCCGCCGGCACGGCGTTTTCATAGGTGTACAGGTAGATGGCGTTTTCCTCCAGCTCATCGCTGGCAAATACCTTTCCGGCAGTACATATGCTGGCGGCGGCCAGCTGCTCCGCCCCGCCCATGGCGTTCACCTGGGTGAACACTGCGGCGGCAAACCGCGCCTCCAGATTCTCCCGCAGGGCGCCGGACAGGCCCTCCACCTCCGGATACATCGCGGCCTGGCCGAGCGTGATCCGGTACACCGCCCTGGGCTGGGAGAAGTCCCCCTGGGCCGCTTCGGCCAAAACGGCCAGAACCTCTTCATTGCTGGAAAACAGGGAAAGATACGTTGGGCTGCCCGCCATTTCCTCCATCAGGGCAACCACCTCAAGGCCGCGCTGGTACAGGGACTTGTCCGGCCTCCCGGCCTGGCAGCCCCCCAGCAGCAGAGCTGCCGCCAGCAGGGCCGCGCCTATCGTCCGCTTCATGTCAAAACCTCCTGTCCTTTGACCTGCGGACAGTATACCATATGCGGCGGGCGGAGACAAGCGGCGGGCAGAAAATGGGAGGAAGCGCGGGAAAAAATTGACATTCCCGTCCCTACAGGCTATAATAGCCGCGAAGCGGCCTCCGCTGGGGCGCCGCTTTCCATGCAACTGGAATTTCCGGCCTTGGCCGGATCAAGGAGGCGCTTACTTTTCTTATGATACACGCTGTTGTTTTTGATCTGGACGGCACCCTGCTGGACACGATCCCGGATATTGCGGGCGCGCTGAACCGGGCCCTGGCGGCCTGCGGCCTGCCCACCCATCCGGTGCGGAGGGTGGAGACGTTTGTGGGCGGCGGCATCCGCGACGCGGTGCGGAAGGCCGTCCCCGCCGATACCCCTGGCGAGACCCTGGAGCGCATTTTGGAGATCTACAAGGAGGACTACTGCAACCGCTGCACAGAGCAGACCGCCCGCTATCCCGGCGTCCCGGAGATGCTGGAGCGCCTGCTCCAGCACGGCTTCGCCCTGGGGGTGCTGAGCAACAAGACGGAGGCCACGGCCCAGAAGATCGTCCGCACGTATTTCCCGGACGTGCCCTTCCGGTGCGTGCTGGGCCGCGTGGACGGCCGGCCCCTGAAGCCGGACCCCGCTGCGGCTGTCCCCGTGCTGGAGGCCCTGGGGCTCCCCGCCGGGGAGGTGGCCTACGCCGGCGACAGCGGCACGGACATCCTCTTTGCCAAGGCGGTGGGCATGGTCCCCGCCGCCGCGCCCTGGGGCTACCGCTCCCGGGATGAGCTGGTGGAGAAGGGCGCGCTGCTGGTGCCGGAGAACCCCAGGGAGCTGGGCGAGCTGCTGGCCGCCCTGGGCTGATACCAAGAAACGTAATTGTAGGAGTAAACATCATTTATGGCAGGATTAAAGGAAGAAATCACCCGGCGGAGGACCTTCGCCATCATCTCCCACCCGGACGCCGGGAAAACCACCCTGACGGAAAAATTCCTCCTCTATGGCGGGGCCATCGCCCAGGCCGGGGAGGTCAAGGGGAAACGGGCCCGTGCGGCCACCTCCGACTGGATGGAGATCGAACGCCAGCGCGGCATCTCCGTCACGTCCTCCGTGATGCAGTTTCAGCACAACGGCTACTGCATCAACATCCTGGACACCCCGGGGCACCAGGACTTCTCTGAGGACACCTACCGCACCCTCATGGCGGCGGACTCCGCCGTCATGGTCATCGACGGGGCCAAGGGCGTGGAGCCCCAGACGCGCAAGCTCTTCAAGGTCTGCGCCATGCGGAAAATCCCCATCTTCACCTTCATCAACAAGATGGACCGGGAGACCCGGGACCCGCTGGAGCTGTGCGAGGAGGTGGAGCGGGAGCTGGGGATTGACACCTACGCCGTCAACTGGCCCATCGGCTGCGGCAAGGAGTTCCAGGGGGTCTACGACCGGGGACGTGAGCAGATCCTGTTCTTTTCCGGCGGGGGCCACGGCAGGAAAGCCGCGTCCACCGAGGTGTGCCTGGACGACCCCGCCGTGGGGGATATCCTGGGCCAGGGCCGCTGGCAGGCCCTCCGGGATGAGGTGGAGCTGCTGGGCGCAGGCCGGGACTTCGATATGGAGGCCGTACGGGCCGGGACGCTCAGCCCGGTGTTTTTCGGCTCTGCCCTGACCAATTTCGGCGTGGAGCCGTTCCTGGAGGAATTCCTGCGCATGACCACCCCGCCCCTGAACCGCGTGTCCGACAGCGGGGAGATCGATGCCTTCTCCCCGGACTTCTCCGCCTTTGTCTTCAAAATCCAGGCCAACATGAACAAGGCCCACCGGGACCGCATCGCCTTCCTGCGGGTCTGCTCGGGCAAGTTTTTGCGGGAGAACGAGGTCTACCACATGCAGAGCGGCAAGAAGCTGCGCCTCAGCCAGCCCCAGCAGATGCTGGCCGCCGAGCGGGAGATCATCGACGAGGCCTACGCCGGGGATATCATCGGCGTATTTGACCCGGGGCTTTTCTCCATCGGGGATACGGTCACTGTACCGGGGAAGAAGTTCCGCTTCTCTGGCATCCCCACCTTCGAGCCGGAGCACTTCATGCGCGTCAGCCCTGTGGACACCATGAAGCGCAAGCAGTTCATGAAGGGCACGGAGCAGATCGCCCAGGAGGGCGCCATCCAGATTTTCAAGCTCCCCTATGCCGGCATGGAGGAGGTCATCGTGGGCGTGGTGGGCACGCTGCAATTTGATGTGTTCCAGTACCGGATGCGCAGTGAGTACGGCGTGGAGCTGCGCATGGCTGGCCTGCCCTACGACCATTTGCGGCGGATCGCCGCCTGCCCGGGGGCGCCGAAGGATCTGACCCTCTGTGCCGACGCGGCCCTGCTGGAGGACTTCCGAGGCAGGAGCCTCATCGCCTACTCCGGCGAGTGGCCGGTGGGCTACCTGCTCAAGCACAACCCCGGCCTGGAGCTGGCGGAGTCCCTGGGGGTATCGTAACAGCCCCCAGGGGAGAGGAGCGTCCCGGACTGCCGGGACGCTCCCGTCTTTTGGCGGCAAATTGGAGAGAAGGGCGACAACGCAGTCCACGCCCTGTTTTAGCCGCCGAACTTTACCGACTCTCAGCCGTTTCGACTATAAAAGCTCGACGTGTCAGATCTTACGCCGGAGGAGGCCGCAGGCCGCATTTCCGCCATGCAGCCCAGCGCAGGCGGCTGACCGGCGGGGACAGTTTCAGGAAACGCTCGACATCCTCCGCCCCCCTGTGGTATACTATAACAACACAACAAGCAAGGAGGATGCGCCGCCCGGCGGCGCGCAGCTACATGGAATACAACAAATTGATCGCGGAGCTGGAAATCGGGAGCGAGGCGGAGGGGTTCTATCTCCTCAAGTCCGCCTCCGCCCGGACCACCAACAGCGGCAAGCCCTTCCTCAGCGCCATCCTTTCGGACCGGACCGGCAGCATCGAGGCCAAGGTGTGGGACTACGGCGGCCCCGTGGGGGCGAAGGACGAGGGCAGCGTGGTGAAGGTCCGGGGCAGTATCTCCGAGTTCCGGGGCGCCCCGCAGATGACGCTCTCCCGCATCCGCCTGGCCCAGGAGGGGGACCAGTACAACCTGGGGGATCTGGTCCCCATGGCCCCCATTGACCGGGACGGGGCCTACCAGGAGCTGCTGGCGGTGGTGGACGGCATGGAGGACCCCGATTACGCCGCCATCTGCCGGCGGCTGCTGGAGAAGTACGGGGCGCGTTTTTCCACCATCCCCGGCGGGAAGAGCGTCCATCACAGTTTCCTGAACGGCCTGCTCATGCACACGCTCTACATGGTCCAGACCGCCGGGTATCTGGCCGAGCTGTATGCGGAGGTGGTTGACCGGGACCTGCTGCTGGCCGGCACCCTGCTCCACGACATCGCCAAGTGCGACGAGTTCGTCACCTCCCCCCTGGGGCTGGTGACGGAGTACTCCGTCAAGGGCCAGCTGCTGGGGCATCTGGTGATGGGGGCCCAGGAGGCGGCTGCCGCCGCGCGGGAGCTGGGCGTGCCGGAGGAGAAATCCGTCCTGCTCCAGCACCTGCTCCTCTCCCACCACGGGGAGCCGGAGTTCGGGGCCGCTGTGCGCCCTATGTGTGCGGAGAGCGAGCTGCTCAGCCTCATTGACCTGATTGACAGCCGGATGGAGATCTATGCGGAGACCCTGTGCGAGGTCCCGGCAGGAACCTTCAGCAAGCGGGTATTCGCGTTGGACAAAAGGCTGTTCCGGCACCGGTAATCCGCGCCGGGGCAGCCGAGCGACAAAGGAGGATTGGATGAACGAAGAGAAACGAGCGGCGGCGCAGCCCGCCACTGACGGCAGCGTGGAAAAGCTGAGCCTTCCCCGGAACATCCACATGGTACCTCTGAACTACATCAGCGGCTTTGCCGTGCGGCCGGGCCTCTATGATATCTACGGGGCGACCGCCATCCCCGGCGGGGTGAATTTCACCGTCTACTCCTATGGGGCCACGTCGATTGAGCTGCTACTGTTCCACCGGGAGGCCCACGAGCCGTTTGCCGTGCTGCCCTTCCCCCAGCATTACCGCATCGGCAACGTGTACTCCATGATCGTCTTCAAGCTGAATATTGAGGAGTTCGAGTACGCCTACCGGGTGGACGGCCCCTATGAGCCGGAAAAGGGGAAGCTTTTCGACAAGACCAAGTACCTGCTGGACCCCTATGCCCGGGCGGTGACGGGCCAGAGCCGGTGGGGCGACACCACCCCCCGGGGCCAGCACTACAAGGCCAGGGTAGTGAAGGACGACTTTGACTGGGGGGATTCCCGCCTCCCCCTGATCCCCATGGAGGACCTGGTGATCTATGAGCTCCATGTGCGGGGCTTTACCAAGGACGGCTCCGCCGGCGTGCAGTACCCGGGGACCTTCGCGGGGCTGATGGAGAAGCTGCCCTATCTGAAGAGCCTGGGCGTGAACGCCATCGAGCTGATGCCCATCTTTGAATTTGACGAGATGCAGGACTACCGGGAGGTGGACGGGCAGAAGCTCTACAACTACTGGGGCTACAACACAGTCTGCTTCTTCGCGCCCAACACCAGCTACACCGCCAGCACCGAGTACAACCGGGAGGGCAACGAGCTGAAAAACCTCATCCGGGCCTGCCACCGCCAGGGGATGGAGGTCTATCTGGATGTGGTGTTCAACCACACCGCCGAGGGCAATGAGAAGGGGCCTTTTTTCTCCTTCAAGGGCTTTGACAACAACATCTACTACCTGCTCACGCCGGATGGGAAATACTACAACTTCAGCGGCTGCGGCAACACCCTCAACTGCAACCATCCCATGGTCCACCAGCTGATTATGAACTGCCTGCGCTACTGGGTGACAGCCTACCGGGTGGACGGGTTCCGGTTCGATCTGGCCTCCATCCTGGGGCGCAATGAGGACGGTACGCCCATGAACAAGCCGCCGCTGCTCCAGGCCGTGGCCTTCGACCCCATCCTGGGGGATGTGAAGCTGATTGCCGAGGCGTGGGACGCCGGGGGGCTCTACCAGGTGGGCACCTTCCCGGCCTGGAACCGCTGGGCGGAGTGGAACGGCCGCTATCGGGACGACGTGCGCCGTTACCTCAAGGGGGACGCAGGCTGCGCCCAGGCGGCTGCGCTGCGGCTGGTGGGCTCCCAGGATATCTACGAGGTCTCCGGCCGGAAGAACGCCTCTGTCAACTTCATCACCTGCCACGACGGCTTCACCCTCTGGGACCTGTTCTCCTACAACGCCAAGCACAACCTGAAAAACGGCTGGGGCAACACCGACGGGGCGAATGACAACAACAGCTGGAACTGCGGCGAGGAAGGGCCCACCAGTGATCCGGAGATCAACGCCCTCCGCCGCCGGATGGTGCGCAACGCCTTTGCCCTGCTTATGTGCAGCCGGGGTATCCCCATGTTCCTGGCCGGGGACGAGTTTGGCAACTCCCAGTCCGGCAACAATAACGCCTACTGCCAGGACAACGCCATCTCCTGGCTGGACTGGACCCTGCTGGAGAGAAACCAGGACATCTTCCGTTTCTTCCAGTACATGATCCGTTTCCGCATGGAGCACCGAATCCTGCGCACCAATCTCAGTGACGGCGCGTGCGGGTTCCCAGATGTGAGCTTCCACGGTGTGGAGCCCTGGCGGGATGCGTTTGAGGACTACGACCGGTATGTCGGCATCCTCTTTGCCGGGTCGGAGCGGAATACGGGCCCCCAGGTCATCTATGTGGCCTCCAACGCCTACTGGGAGCCCCTGGACGTTACCCTGCCTGAGCTGCCCGCCTCCATGTGCTGGGAGCTGGCGGTGGACACCTGGGAGGCGGCACAGCCCCCCTGCCGCAGTGTGGGCGGCTGTTTCTCCATCCAGCCCCGCAGCGTGATGGTCTTTATTGGACGGTAACTGCCCGCATACAAACGCTCCCTCCCCGGACGGCTATGAGCTGCCGCCCAGGGAGGGAGCCTATTTTCTGAGATCACGCTATTTGTGGTACTTCCCGCCCCCGTTGATCTGGAACCCCCGGTAGATCTGCTCCAGCAGCATCACCCGGGCCAGGTGGTGGGGGAAGGTCATGGGGGACATGCTCAGCCGGAGCTGGGCCGCCGCCTTGATCGAGGGGTCAAGGCCAAAGGAGCCGCCAATGATGCAGGCCAGCTGTTCGCTGCCCTCCAGCAGCTGGGCCAGCTCCTCGCTGGATTTCATCCGCCCCTCCACACACAGCGCCACCACCGTAGCAGCGGGCGGCAGCTTGGCGCGGATGGCCTCCGCCTCCTTTGCCAGCCCGCGGGCAACCTCCGCCGGCGAGGGGTTCTCCGGCAGGCGCTGCTCTGCCAGCTCCACGATCTCCAGCTTGCAGAAGCGGCCCAGCCGCTTGACGTACTCCGCCGCCGCAGCCTCATAAAAGGGCTCCTTCAGCCGCCCCACACACAGGACCGTCACCTTCCGCATACTGCGCCCTCCAGCGTATACCGCCCGCTCATGGCGTCCGGCGGGGCTACGTCCAGGGGTCCTGTGTAGCCCTCCTGGCGCAGCAGGGCCCCAGCCGCCTCCAGGGCCAGCTGGGGGGTATTGTTCTCCCGGCTCAGATGGGCCAGCAGGATGGCCCGGGTACCGGCCCGGACGCTGGCGGCGGCATACCGCGCCGCGTCAGCATTGCTCAGATGGCCCCACTCCCCCAGGACCCGCTGTTTCAGGGCGTAGGGATAGGGCCCCGCCCGCAGCATCTCTACGTCGTGGTTGCTCTCCAGCACCAGCAGCTCCGCCCCCAGCAGGCGGCGGCCAGTCCCCTCCGGGATGTACCCCGTGTCGGTGAGGAACCCCAGCGAACCAGAAACGGTGTCAATGCGGAAGGCGGCGCTCTCCCGGCAGTCGTGGCTGGTGGGGAGAAGCTCCACCTCCACGCCGTCAAGGGCCATCCGCTCCCCCAGGGGGACGGGGCGAAGCAGATCCTCGATCCCCGCGATGCGGTAGGCCAGCTGCCGGGCCGTCCCGGGCGTGCAGAAGATGGGGGTCCGGTACTTTTTTATGTAGGTCGCCAGGCCGCTGATGTGGTCTGAATGCTCATGGGTAATCAGCACCCCGGCCAGCTCCTCCGGCCGCAGGCCCAGCTTGTTCAGGGCTTGGCAGACACGGCGGCAGGAGATGCCCATATCCAGCAGCAGGTGGGTCCCGCCGGAGGAGAGCAGCGCAGCGTTACCGCTGGAGCCGCTGGCAAAGGTCTGAAAAGTCGTCATAGCTACCTCGCTGGCCGTCCCCCTCTCCGGGGACGCCGGTTCATTTTTGACGCGCCAAAGCATCCCCGGAGGAAACCCTTCCTCTGGGGATGCGCCCGCTGGACGTCAGCCTGCGTTGCTGACTACCAGCTCATCTTCCGGGGCCTCCACAGCGCGGACGCTCCCGCCAATGGCGCGGATCTTGCCGATCACGTCCTCATAGCCCCGCTCAATATACTGGACATTGGTGATCTCGCTGATGCCGTGGGCCGCCAGGGCGGCGATGAGCATCGCGGCGCCGGCCCGCAGGTCGCAGGCCTCCAGCTGGGCCCCTGTCAGGCGCTCTACGCCCTCGATAATCGCCAGGTTGCCGTCCACCTGGATCTGGGCCCCCATGCGCTTGAACTCGTCGGTATAGCGGAAACGGCTGTTCCAGACGCTGTCGGTGATGATGCTGGTGCCCTGGGCCAGGCACAGGGCTGCGGCAATCTGGGGCTGCATGTCAGTGGGGAAACCCGGGTAGGGCATGGTTTTGATGTTGGTGCGGGCCAAGGGCCCGATGCGGCTGACCAGGAGGCTGTCGTCCACCTCCTGGATCTCCACGCCCATCTCGCACAGCTTGGCAGTGATGCAATCCATGTGCTTGGGGATGATGCTGCACAGCTTGACCTCCCCGCCGCAGGCGGCTACGGCGGCCATATAGGTCCCCGCCTCGATCTGGTCAGGGATGATGGAGTAGCTCCCGCCCCGCAGGCGGTCCACCCCACGGACCTTGATCACGTCCGTGCCCGCGCCCATGATGTTGGCCCCCATGGAGTTGAGGAAGTTTGCCACATCCACAATATGGGGTTCCTTGGCAGCGTTTTCGATGACCGTCATGCCGTCGGCCAGGGCTGCGGCCAGCATGATGTTGATGGTGGCTCCGACAGAGACCTTGTCCAGGAAAATGTTGGTCCCCCGCAGGCGGCCGCCTGCGGCCTCCGCAATGACGAACCCGCTCTGGGTGTCCACCTGGGCCCCCAGGGCGCGAAAACCCTTGAGATGCTGGTCAATGGGCCGGGTACCGCCGAAATCGCACCCGCCGGGCAGGGCCACGTCCGCCGAGCCGAAGCGGCCCAGCAGGGCCCCCAGCATATAGTAGGAGGCCCGGCAGCGGCGGGCAGTTTCATAGGGGACGCGCCCGTTGCGGAGCCTGGTACAGTCTACTTCCACGGCGTGGGGGTTTACATAACGCACATTTGCGCCCAAATCCTGTAAAATCCCCAGCAGGAGCGACACATCACTGATCTGGGGAATGTTCTCAATGCGGCAGGAGCCGCTGACCATCAGGGCTGCGGGGATAATAGCAACTGCGGCATTTTTGGCGCCGCTGATATGGATCTCTCCAAACAAGGGACGACCGCCCTCGACAATATACTTGGTCAAAGAATTGCACCTCTTTGTTAATATATCGGCCTTCAGATACAGTTTACCCAGGCCAGAACACTTCATACCGAAAAAAGCGGTAATCAGTGGGCATAATCATAGATATTAAGTAGTATAACAGGTTTTCCCATAAAAGCAATGGGGAATCTTCAAATAAATTCATAAATTTTTAATATTTGCGGAAATGGATTTGGAAAATCCGATGAAACCGTAGGCAGACGTTCCCCGGCAAGCGTCTGGTACATACCCGGGCACTGCCTGTCATTCGTATATAAAAAATTTGTAAAAACGGGGTACGGGAAAAGCCTGAGCTTTTCCCGTACCCCTTCAAACATTTTTGGTGAATCAGATCTGGACAATCCAGCCCATGTCGTCCGCGACGACGCCGGTCTGCATCCCGTAGATGCTGTCGTACAGCCGCTGGGAGACCGGCCCCACGCCGCCGCCGTTAATGACGATATCCGCGTCCTTGTAGCGCAGGTAGCCGATGGGAGAGATGACGCAGGCGGTGCCGGTGGCCCATGCCTCCCGGAGGGAGCCGTCCTCGCTGGCGGACTCGATCTCATCCATGGACAGCCGCCGCTCGCTTACCTTGTAGCCCCACTTGCGCAGCAGGGTGATGGTGCTGTCACGGGTGACGCCGGGGAGGATGGAGCCGCCCAGGGGGGCGGTGATGATCTCGTCACCGATCATAAAGAAGGCGTTGGAGGTGCCGACCTCCTCCACATACTTGTGCTCGTGGGCATCCAGCCACAGGACCTCCTTGCAGCCGTTCTCCAGGGCCTTCTTGGTGGCCCGCATACCGCCGGCATAGTTGCCGCCCACCTTGGCAAAGCCGGTACCGCCGACGGCGGCGCGGATATACTCGTCCTCCACATAGATGTGGCTGCCGGTGAGGCCGCCGCGGTTGATGTCGTAGTAAGCGCCCACGGCACACAGGATGATGATGAAATGATAGTGCTTGGCCGGCTCCACAGAGAAGCTCACCTCATCGGAGATGATGTAGGGCCGGATATAGAGGGCCGTGCCGGGGGCGGAGGGAATCCAGTCCGCGTCCACCCGGACGGTAGCCTTCACCGCCTCCACGAACAGCTCCTCATCCATGTAGGGGATGCACATGCGCTCGTTGGTGCGGTTGAGCCGCTTGGCGTTCATGTCCGGGCGGAAGAGGTTGATCTTCCCGTCCGGCGTCAGGTACGCCTTCATCCCCTCGAACATCATCTGGGCGTAGTGGAGCACGCAGGAGGCGTGCCGTTGAGACCAACGGCACACTGCATGTAATAAATGATAAACATAATATGGTTAATTGTCAAGAATTTATCAAGGAAATTTTTGAAAAAATGTTAT
>JAAWKB010000029.1 GCA_022797115.1 Oscillospiraceae bacterium | reverse complement strand
TTCGGATTACAGAAAGACCTCTATCGCGCTCGTCATCCAGGGGCTGCTGTCCCTTTTTCCCTCTTTGACTTCCTTTAACTCTGCGTTTGGACACTCCCTGCGGAACCCCGGCCTTGCCAGAATCCCACGGAAGTGTTATAATCCTACACAGCTTTACTTTTGCCGCCACAGCGGGAGATCGCTACAAAAGGAGTCGGGTGTAATGACGGTAATTGAGCAGATCCAGGAGAAATACCCCTTTCTGACCCGGAAGCAGCGCGAGGTCGCGGATTATATGCTGGAGGACCCGGACCGGATGAGCTATGCTACCCTCCGGGAGATCAGCCAGGACCTCTCCATCACGGAGATGACCATCTTGAAAACATGTAATCTGCTGGGGTTTGACAGCTTCAGCGCCCTCAAGTATGAGTTCCGCAAGCACGCCGCCCAGCAGCTGGACCTGCTGCGGCACCCCGGTGTGGAGTTCAGCATCCCACCGGCCCCGGCCTACGAGCTGGAAGATACCCGCCGCCTGCTGGCGGAGATCCGGGACGAGGAGGCGGCCCTGTACTATGCCTTTGTCCGCGACCTGCCCCTGGACGAGGTCTCCCAGGCCGCCAGCATGATCCTGGCCGCGGAGCAAGTCATCCTCTGCGGGCGGGGCGTCTCCGCTATCATCTGCGACTACTTCGCCACCATGCTCACCCTTCTGGGCCGCGGGGTCCTCAACGTCAACACGGAGCTGGACGACGCCATCTATGCCGCCCTCCCCCTGCTCAAGGAGAACACGCTTCTCATCGCCGTATCCTACCCGGATTACTACCGCATGACCATGAAGCTGGTAGAGTACGCCCGCCGCCAAGGAATCAACATCCTGGGCCTGACGGATTCCAAGCGTTCCCCCCTGGCCCCCTACTGCGACCTGGTGCTCACCGCCCCTACCAAAACCCGGATGCTGCCCAACACGATTGGTGCGCCGATGTCCCTGATTACGCTGGTGGCTTCGGCAATGAACATCCAGCTGAGCGCCCAGGGCTGCCAGGGCTCGGAATGTGTCGATGAATTTTTCACACTGTTTGAGGGGTATTGCAGGGATCGTAATTGACCATGGACTGGAGCGGATGCGATGGTGCATCCGCTCCAGTTGTATATTTCCACGATGTTTCCCCTTCAAAATATAGTAAAAATATAGAATAAATTTATCAATTATTGACTACCCCCTATACTTGTGGTATATTTCTGCCATTCCTTGGATTCCGCCGCCAAGCTCCAGGCTGCTTTCCGCTTGGCGGCACATTGTATAGTTGAAACGGTTGAGAATCGACTATATGACCGACGATACACAGCCACAGGAGAGATGGAGATATGTTACTTTCAAGCACTGTACTGGACCGGGTCCTGGATGCGGCCAGCGGCGCGGACTTCGCAGAGGTCTTCTGTGAGGAGAGCCGCCAGACGGTCATTCGCGGCCGCTCCGGCCGCATGGACGCCAGCTCCTCCGGCCGGGAGGCCGGCGTGGGCATCCGTGTCCTCTCCGGACTACACTACCGGTATGCCTACACCAACGACCTGCGGGAGGAAACCCTGGTGCGTCTGGCCCGGGAGCTGTCGGACGGCTCCCCCGGCAGGCGGCAGGCGCCTCTTGGGGCGTTGACGGCCTATGGGGACCTCCAGCCGCCGGACGGCTCGGATTATAACCAAAAGCTGGAGATTGTCCGCCGGGCCGTCTCGGCGGGGATGGAGGCCGGCAGCGAAATTGCACAGGTGGCCGTGCGCTACCTGGATTCCGACCGGCAGATTTTCGTAGCCAATACGGACGGCCTGCTGGCCGGCGACCGGCAGCGCAAGACCCGGATACAGATTACCGCCT
Source organism: Oscillospiraceae bacterium (assembly GCA_022797115.1). GTDB lineage: Bacteria > Bacillota > Clostridia > Oscillospirales > Oscillospiraceae > Pelethomonas. The sequence goes on along the minus strand of JAAWKB010000029.1, from coordinate 22,865 downwards.
ATGCCCAGTCCGGCGGTGAAATCCAAAGCGGCTTTGCAGGGCCGGGGGCGATGGCCGGTCTGGAATTTTATGACCGGGTGGATGTGGAGGGCCATGCCCGCGCTGCCGCCCGGCAGGCCATCACCGCCGTCCACTCCCGCCGGTGCCCCGGCGGCATGATGAGCGTGGTGGTGGACTGCGGCTTTGGCGGGCTGATGTTCCACGAGGCGTGCGGGCACAGCCTGGAGGCCAACTCGGTGGCCAAGGGCGCGTCGGAATTTGCCGGGAAGCTGGGGCGTCCGGTGGCCTCCCCCCTGGTGACGCTCATTGACGACGGGACCCTGCCCGGCGAGTGGGGCTCGATGTCCATTGACGACGAGGGGAATCCCGCCCAGCGCAATGTCCTCATTGAAAACGGCGTGCTCAAGGGCTATCTGGTGGACCGCCTGGAGAGCCGCCGCATGGGGCTGCCCGCCACCGGCTCCGGCCGGCGGCAGAGCTACCGCTACCCGCCGGAGGCCCGCATGACCAACACCTTCATCGCGCCCGGCGCCAGCACCCGGGAGGACATTATCGCCGCAACGGAGCGCGGCCTGTTTGTGGGCAACATCAACGGCGGCTCTGTCAACCCCGCCACCGGGGAATTTAACTTCAGCGCGGCGGACTGCCGGCTCATCGAAAACGGCCGTCTGGCTGAGCCTGTCCATGGGGCCACCCTCATTGGCAGCGGCGGGCAGGTCCTCCAGCAGGTGGACATGGTGGGGAATAATCTGGTATTGGGGCAGGGCTACTGCTACAACAACAGCGGCGCGCTGTTTATCGGCGCCGGGCAGCCCACCATCCGTGTGAAAAATATTCTGGTAGGAGGGCTGGCGTAATGGTAAGGAGATACATAGAGGCGTTCCTCCCTGCTGCGCAGGCCGCCGGGCTCGGCCAGGTGCGTTTCCATATCAGGCAGACCCACAGCCGCATGGTCTCCGTCTACCGCGGGGAGCCGGAGCAGTCTGTGCAGTCGGAGGAATGCTGCCTGCTGATTGAGGGGGAGGCCGGGGGCTACTCCGGCAGCGCCTATGTGGGCGACCTCCGTCCGGAGGGATGCGAAGAAGCCATCCGCCTGATCCGGGAGAGCGCCCTGGGGCGTAAACTCCCGTTTGTCCCCTTCCAGCTGCCCGACCTGCCCGACCCAGGTGAAGAACCCAACGACCGCCTGCCCTTGCCAGAGCTGATCCGGCGGCTGGCAGCGGCGGAACAGGCCGCCTATGATGCCGACGGGCGGGTGGAGCTTGTCCACGGCTGTTCCCTGTCCGAGTACTGGGGACGGGTGACGCTGGCGGACAGCACTGGAAGATTTGTCACCGACCGGGTCAGCGGCGGGCATTTCCAGATCAGCCTCACCGCCCGGCAGGGCGGCCTGGTCCAGCTGGGGGAGCGGGGCTGTCCCATGGCGCTGGGCTGCTATCCGGACATGGAACTGCTTGCGCGCCAGGCCGCCCTGGACGCCTCCGGAATGCTGGACGCGTCCTCCTATCCCACCGGCCATAGCCCGGTGGTATTGGACAGCCGGGTGATGTGCGAGCTCCTGGACGCATTTCTTCCCGCCTTTTTCGCAAAAAATGTCCAATCGCGCACCAGCGTCCTGGCCGGGAAGCTGGGGGAAACCATCGCCGGGGAGCTGGCAGTGATTGAGGAGGACCCGTTCCTGCCGGATGGGCTGTGCCGCCGCCGCTTCGATGACGAGGGCGTTCCCACTGCCGCCAAGACAATCCTCTCCAACGGCATCCTGCGGACCTACTTCTGCGACCGGCAGAGCGCCGCGTGGTGCGGCCTCCCCCCCGGCGGGAACGGGTTCCGCCCCACGTATGCGGCGGAGGTGAGCCCCGGGTACACCAATGTCATCTTCCGCACCGGGCAGCTGTCCCGGGATGAGCTGTTGGCCAGTATGGGCAGCGGCCTGCTGATCACCGGGGTCAGCGGCGTGTTTGCAGGGGCAAACCCGGCCTCAGGGGATTTCTCCCTGTTATCGCACGGATACCGTGTGCGTGACGGCAGGATCTGCGGGGGCGTGAGCCAGATCACGGTTGCCGGAAATTTCTTTGAGCTGCTGCAGCAGACCAAGGGGGTCGGAAACGACGGGACCTGGATGCACAGCGGCGCCGGCTGCCTGTGCGCGCCATCGGTCTATGTGGCCTCGCTGGCAATCTCCGGCGGTGAGATGCTTAACAGGCTCTAAAAGAAGGCTGGCAGGGCCCCGGGGAATTCGATGGATTCCCTGGGGCCCTGCCATAGTTATTCTGCTTATCCGGCTTTTCAGGGACAGCGGCCCTCTTTCCCGCGTCCCTAAAAGCCCTTCCACTTAGGAAGATGCGGTCTCCTTTGTGATGGAGAACTGGGCCTGGTAGCTGTCGAATGTGCTCTGGAACCCGGCATTGCCGCTGTTTTTCAAGGCATTGAGATATTCGTGGGCCTGGTAGGCATTCTGCGCGGTCTCAATCTGGGCCACAGCGATATTGGAGCAGTGGTCGCTTACACGCTCACAGTTGGTCAGGAGGTCGGAGAGGACAAAGCCCATCTCAATCGTGCAGTGGCCCTTTTGCAGCCGTGTGATGTGGTTGGACTTGATATCGGCAATCAGCCCGTCAATCACCTGCTCCAGGGGCTCCACCCGGGCCGCCAGACGGAGATCCCCCTCCGCAAAAGCCTGCGTGGTGACACCCAGGATCTCCTTCAGGGCCGAGACCAGTGTGCGCAGCTCATCCTCCGCGCGGCTGGAGAAGCGGATCTCCTTCTCATGGATCTCCTGGGCAGCCCGGAGCAGGTTCACCGCGTGGTCCCCGATGCGCTCAAAGTCGCCTATGGTATGGAGCTGCTTGGAGACGTTGCGGCTGTCCTCGTCGGAGAGGGCCTTGCTGCTCAGCTGCACCAGGATGGTGCCCAGCTGATCCTCGTACAGATCCAGGCGGTCCTCGTTGCGGATCACCTCCTCGGCAGCCTTCTCGCTGTATTTGTCCAGAAGGGACAGGGAGCACAGGATGGTATCCTCCGCCAGCCGCGCCATCTCAACCGTCTTGTTGGCGCACTCGGCAATGGCTACAGAAGGGGTTGCCAGCAGGCGGGAGTCCATGAAGGCAACCTCCTCCTGGCTCTCCTGGGAGTCCTCCTTCACCACCAGATAGGCCAGGCGCTCCAGCTGCCGGGTGAAGGGCAGCAGCATGGCCGTGGTGGCGACATTGAAAATGCTGTGAACCATGGCCACGCCGGCGGGGTCAATCGCGATGTCCATGAAGGTATAATGGAAAAAGAGGTCGCTGCCGTAGAATGCCAGCAGGCATACCGCTGTACCAATGAGGTTGAAGGAGATATGGATGACCGACACCCGGCGGGCATTGCGGTTGACGCCGATACTGGAGAGCAGGGCGGTAACGCAGGTGCCGATATTCTGGCCCATGATGATGGGCAGGGCCATGCCATAGGTGATGCCGCCTGTGAGGGAGAGGGCCTGCAAAATACCCACCGAGGCGGCGGAGGACTGGATGACGCCGGTAAACACCGCGCCGACCAGTACGCCCAGGAAGGGGTTGGTGAAGGCGGTCAGGATGGTGGAGAACTCCGGCATGTCCGCCAGGGGGCTGACCGCGTTTTTCATCAGGTCCATGCCGGTCATCAGCACGGCAAAGCCCACCATAATAGCCCCTGCGCTGCGCACCCGGTCTTTCTTGGAGGACATGGTCATGACCACACCCACCAGGGCCACCACCGGGGAGAATACCTCCGGCTTCAGCAGCTGCATCCAAAGGACGTCGCTCTCAATGCCGGACAGGGAGAGAATCCAAGCGGTCAGCGTGGTACCCACATTGGAGCCCATGATGACGCCCACAGTCTGGCCCAGCTCCATGATGCCGGAGTTGACAAGGCCCACCAGCATCACCGTCATCGCGGAGGAGGACTGGATGGCAATGGTGATGCCCGCGCCCAGCAGCAGGCTCTTGAAGCGGTTGGAGGTCATTTTTTTCAGCAGCTGCTCCAGCCGCCCGCCGGCCAGCTTTTCCAAGCCGGAGGACATGACGGACATCCCATACAGGAAGAACGCCAGCCCTCCGCACAGGCTGATCAGGGAAAAAATATCCATAGGGTAACTCCTTAATTTTTATATATCTGATGATCCTACGATACTCCTATTTTATCACCAGATTGTAAAAAAGAACAGTCCGGTTCTGTTAAATCCATGTAAAATATTGGGATTACGGCGGGCAGGCCGCCTTCCCTTGCAATTTCCCGGCAAAAGGGGTATGATACGTTTGGACGATATCCAGCAAAAACCGTTGTACAGGAGGCGCCTCATGGCCCAGCAGCACACCATCGATGTCATCGCCCGCGTCCACAGCGATTTCCCCACCAAGTTCGGCATCCCCCGCCAGAGCGGCCTGGTGGAGGGGCTGGAGGCCCGCATCGTCTTTGAGCCGGCGTACCGCCGGGCGGAGGCGGTGCGGGGCTTGGATGAGTTCTCCCACATCTGGCTGATCTGGCAGTTTTCCCAGGCTGTCCGGGAGGGGTGGTCCCCCACGGTGCGCCCGCCCCGGCTGGGCGGCAACCATCGCTGCGGGGTGTTCGCCTCCCGCTCCCCCTTCCGTCCCAACGCAATGGGGCTGTCCGCCGTGCGACTTGTGCGTGTGGAGCTCCACCCCACCTTGGGGCCGGTGCTCCATGTGGCGGGCGCGGACCTGATGGACGGCACGCCGGTCTACGATATCAAGCCCTATCTTCCCTACGCTGACGCGCATCCGGAGGCCAGCGGCGGCTTTGCGGACCGGGTAGAGCGGCGCAGGCTGGAGGTGTGCTGCCCGGCGGAGCTGCTGGAGCGCGTACCGGCGGGGAAACGTCCCGCCCTGCTGGGTGTGCTGGCGGAGGACCCGCGGCCGCCCTACCAGGCGGACCCCGCGAGGGTATATGGGATGTGCTTTGCCGGAATGGAGATCCGTTTCACCGTATCGGACAACCGCCTTACGGTGCTTGAGCTGGCAGCGGCGCCCCAATAGCCGCACAAACCCATGCGCAGCTCAAAGCAGCCGCATACATAGACATGCCATTGGCCGCGTATATTGGCCATGAGGTGAAATGGATGGAAACCAAGGTGCGGCATACAACCGAAGCAATCAGCGGGAAGGACTCCCCCCTGACTGTCACCAGACAGCTTGGCCTCCAGGAAATTGTGGTATCCGGAGAGGCCGTACAGGTGGCGGATGCCACCATTTTTGACAGCCCTCTGGGGACATCCCGCTGCTTTACCCGTGTGCAGCCGGAGGCGCCGCCAGAGGAACGGGCGGTCAGCCGGGGGCGTATTTTGGAGGCCGCCACCCAGGCGATGCTTGACCAAGGGATCTGGTAGCAGAAGATTTTAGACTTTCGTAACAAACTGTGCTGGTTTTTTTAACAACCTCCGGGTAAGATAGGTCTTGCAAGTGACAAGACTTCTTTTTCATCTGATCCTCCAAACCATAAGGAAAACCGGGGGGCCGCAACGGCCTCCCGGTTTTCCTTATGCCCTGCGGACAGCTTACGGACGCTGTCCGCCATCCCCGAACCGCTCCCTGTCCCGCTGGATTTGCTTGGCATAGCGGTCCTCCTCCGAAAACACGCAGCCGCAGTATTTCTGCATATACAATCCAAGCTCCCGGGCCTTGGCCTGCCCCTGCCGGAACCCCTCCCGGAAATCCCGGTAAAGGAAGGCCACGCCGCAGCGGTCCGCCAGCATCTGCGCTGTGCGGCAGATCCCCTCATGATCCTGATAGGGGCTGACCAGCAGGGTGGTGGAGAAGTGGGTAAAGCCGTTTTCAGCGGCGTAACGGGCGGTCGCCTCCAGACGGCTGGTATAGCAGTAGGCGCAGCGATGGCTGATGTCCTCCGCTACGGCCTGTACAAAGCCCCGCAGGCCATAGTGCTCTTGTACGATCCATTCCAAGCCGATGGAACCGGCGTAGTCCACCAGTGTGTCCCGCCGGGCCCTGTACTCCTGATAGGGGTGGATGTTGGGATTATACCAGAAGCTGACCGGCTCGATGCCCTCCGACCGGAGGCTGTCCACGCAGTAGACGCTGCAAGGGGCGCAGCAGGTATGCAGCAGCAGGCGTTCCATGTCAATCACCTCGTTATGATCATCTGTTTGAGCGCATCATACCACATCGCGCAGCCTTTGTCAAAACAGGTTGGGATTACAGGCCCTTGCAAATGATCGGATAGGGTGTATAATACAAAAGAAGGACAGCATGTACGGCGTAGCAAACAAGCCGCAGCATCCGCTGTCCCATTATTAAGTGATGAAAGCAGGTACCTCCTATGAAACACAAAAGACTCCTTGCGCTGCTCCTGTCTGCCATCCTAGCCCTTGGCGTACTGGCCGGCTGCTCCTCCACAGATGAAAAGGGCGGCTTACGCTCCTTTTCCGCCGCCACGTTGGACGGCGGCGCCTTCTCCCAAGCGGATATTCAGGAAAAAGATTTGACTGTCATCAATTTTTGGGGGACCTTTTGCAGCCCGTGCATCGGGGAAATGCCGTATCTCGCCGCCTTTGCCAAGGCCCTGCCGGAAAATGTCCGTCTGATCACCGTCTGCGTCGACGCGGATGGGAATACGGAGGCCGCGAAAGAGCTTTTGCAGGCAGCCGGCTATGAAGGGATCACCCTGGTCAGCGGCGATGGGGACTTGGCCGCGCTCGTCAGTGATATACAGGCTGTGCCTACTACGATTTTTGTGGATAAAAAGGGCGCCCTGGTGGGCGATGTGATTGAAGGCGCCGGGTATAAAGACCAGGAATCTTTCTTCAGCGTGTTTCTCACGTCAGTAAACAAGGCCCTGAAAGCCAGCGGAAAGGCGGAGATCAGCCTTGCGTAACAAATCCATCCTGTTTGTGCGGTACAGCCTGCTGGCGGTGGCGGCGGCCCTGATCGCCACGGGCCTTTTCCAGCGGGAGCACCTGGCAGTCATGCAAAAGGCGGTGAAAATATGTCTGGAATGCATCGGGATCGGGTAAAGCGGCGCATTCCCTTCCAGCGGGCGGTACAGCTCGTCTCCGCTGTCCTGATGAACGGGTATCTGACCGGCTTTCAGCGGGGAAGGATTTTCACCGGCGGCACAAAGGCCGTCTGCGTCCCCGTCCTGAACTGCTACTCCTGCCCCGGCGCACTGGGGGCCTGCCCGGTTGGCTCCCTCCAGGCGGCGTTGGGCGGCTTGAAGCATCAGTTCCCCTTCTATGTGCTGGGCCTGCTGATGCTGTTCGGGATCGTACTGGGCCGGGTGGTCTGCGGCCTGCTGTGCCCCTTTGGGCTGGTGCAGGATTTGCTGCACAAAATCCCGGCCCCCAAGCTGGCTGTACCCCAAAAAATTGACAGGCCCGCCCGGTATCTGAAGTACATCATCCTGCTGGTGTTTGTGGTCCTGCTCCCCGCCTTCGCCGTGACCGAAACCGGGGTGACGCCGCCCTATTTCTGCAAATATATCTGCCCCGCCGGGACGCTGGGCGGCGGTATCCCGCTGCTGCTCGCAAACCCCTCCCTGCGGAGGCTGGCTGGCGCGCTGTTCAGCTGGAAGGCCCTGGTGCTGGCCGTCATCATGGCGGCGTCTGTGCTGATCCACCGGCCCTTCTGCCGCTATCTCTGCCCCCTGGGTGCGTTCTACGCCCTATTTAACCGGTTCAGCTTTTTCCAGATGCATCTGGATGAGAGCAAGTGTGTCGGCTGCAAGCAGTGCGAACGCGCCTGCCCGATGGCGGTGGAGGTCACGAAGAATATCAACAGCCCGGAGTGCATCCGCTGCGGGAAATGCAAATCAGCCTGCCCTACCGGGGCGATTTCCTCCAGCTTTCCCTGTGCGGGGCGTGCGCCCAAGCCGAAGGAGGTCAAATAGGCGGGGAGATCCTCTGCCGCCCCCTTGCCCCCAGATAAAGAGGCCCCTGCGCCAGACTTTCTATCGCCAGCCCCTTGACGATAGAGAGCCCTGGCGCTCTTTTTATGCGGAATACGCCTCAATTTCTGTAGTCGATATCCTGCCCGTCCCCCAGCCCGAAATACTGGAGCTCCATCCCGCCGCCCAGAGGCCGGACAGCTGAGATCCTTCGGTTCCAGGCGGGGGCAAAGTAGTACATGCCGCTCTCCGCGCACATCACGCTGGTACACAGGGTCTGTTCATAGTCCACTTCCTCACCCCGCACCAGGCCCTCCGGGATCTCCACCAGGGCAAACGCCCGGAACATCCGGGACACGCCGTCCACCTCGTCCTCCCCCTGTACGGCAAACGCCTTCATAAAGGCCATCCGCACGAAGCGGGAGGGAGAAGAATAGTCCCCCGGCAGGCCGAAGCCGCCCCCCAGATGCTCGCCAAAGGGCCGGATCTCATAGCCCGCGATGGACTGCGGCGGCTTGTCCCGGTTGGTCACACCCACATAGCTGCGCAGGTTGGTCCGGTGCCACAGGTAATCCGGGCTGTTGGCCAGCACGCCGATGGTCTGCCGGTAGATGTGCAGCCCATCCCTGTCCGGCTCTATGATAGCTGTCTCACCGCTCCGGCCGCAGAGCAGGTAGTGGGCCGCCAGGGGGCTGCCCTGGGACAGGTCGTCCACCAGGGATAGGTTCCCCATCTCCGCCACCGCCTCCTCTACGCTGGTGCACCGGCTGAGAAGCCATGCCAGCAGCCGGCCGGGGTGAACCGCCGTCCTGCCCGGCTGCGCCGTGCCATAGGCCGCATACCCGGGATAGTGGAGCAACGCCCCCATCAGCCCGGCGGTGTTGACCCCGTCCACCAGGATGGGCTGGCCAAACCCCAGCACCGCCATCCCCGTGTAGCCGTATCGGGCGGGTGCGCCGCCCTCCTGGAGCCCGGCGGGACAGGGCATCCCCGGTGGGACCGCGATCACCCGGTTGGCCCGCAGGCTGCCAAACTGGTCATAGGTCCGGCCCAGCAGGTGGCGGCCATCCCTGGTCTCCCAGGAAAAACTGGTACATCCAAATTCCATCCTTTGTACCTCCCCTCTGCCTCTATTCTTATCAGCAGAGGTCCAAATCATTCCTCCCAGGCGGCCCTGTATTCGAGTGCCCGTTTCTGTGCTGTTTCGTCCATTATAGCGGCCCCTCGGGCAGGTTGCGCTCCCCCCACGCTTTCATGTAGCGGATTACGTCGATAAAGCTTTCCCCCAGACTGGAGAGCCGATATTCCACCCGCGGCGGGATCTCGTGGAAATCGCGGCGGATCAGGAACCCGTCTGCCTCCAATTCCCGTAACTGCTTGGTCAGGGATGATTCCGTTATCTCTCCCAGCTGGCGGCGCAGCTCCCCAAAGCGGTGAATATCGTGAAACGATATGTAATAAAGAATCTCCAGTTTCCACTTGCCGCCCAGGATTTTTTGGAGCGTCGACATGGTCTTGCAGCGTTGGATTGCTGTTTCCGTCTTCCGCACGCAGCATCACCTCCTGCCCGCAGGATACCACCTGTACAGGTAAAAAGCAAGGTACTGCAAAAAAGTACCGTACTTTTTATTTCCCTGTACCATGGTATAATAGGGCAAACAACAAGGAGGTTTTTGCCATGCACTACACTGGAACCATCTGGAGGCCCCCCTATGAGGCATCCTCCCTACTGCTGGAGGCGACCGCAGGCTGTACCCACCACAAATGCAAATTCTGCACCCTCTATCAGGATTTGCCGTTCCCCTTCCGGATGTCCCCCCTTGCGGATATCGAGAGCGATTTGCAGGAGGCCCAGCTCTGGCATACGGACCCTCTTGCCATGCTGTCCGCCCAGCTGCAGGGGGTTCCGCGGCCAAGCCCTGTCCGGCGGGTCTTCCTCACCGGTGCAAATCCCTTTGTTCTGCAATTCCAACGGCTGAAAACGATCTCGGAACGGATACACAGCTACTTTCCAACCGTTGAAAGCATCGGCTGCTTTGCCCGCATCACGGACATCTCTTTAAAAAGTAATGCGGAGTTGTCAGAGCTCCACCGCTGTGGATATGATGGAATCACAATTGGTGTGGAAACCGGGGATGACGCCGCGCTTGCTTTCATGGACAAGGGCTACCCCTCCCAGGCCATCACCGCCCAGGCGGAGCGGCTGGACGCCGCGCAAATTTCCTACAACTTCTTCTACCTCGCGGGGATCTCCGGCGCGGGCCATGGCATTGAGGGCGCGCTAAAAAGCGCGGCAGTTTTCAATACGACCCGCCCGAAGCTCATCGGCTCCTCCATGCTGACCATTTTCCCGGAATCTGCCCTATATCAGGAAATCCAGCGGGGGAACTGGAGGGAGGAAGGGGAGCTGGAAAAGCTGGCAGAGCTGAAAGCCCTCATTGAGAACCTGGCCATCCCCACCAGATTCGTGACAGACGGCGCATCCAACCTGATCCAAATCCGGGGGGATCTGCCTACAGATCAGGAAAAGCTGGTTGGCTACCTGGAGCGCCTGATTGAAACCGCTGACGAATCGGCCCTGCGGGACTACCGCGCCAATCTGCGGCATCTGTAATGCCCCCTCCTGTCGCTGTTGCTGTACAAAAAGCGCCAGATTCTCCGTCTGAACTCTGAAAAACGCTTGCTATCTGCCGCTTAATCTAGTATCATGGGGGAAGAAAAGGAGGGAGAGAACCCCATGAGAGAACTGACACCGCAGCTGATCCATTCGCTCAAGAACTACACCCGGAAGGACTTCACCAAGGACCTGACCGCCGGAATCATTGTGGCGATCATTGCCCTGCCGCTGTCCATCGCCCTGGCCCTGGCCTCCGGCGTATCCCCGGAGCAGGGGCTGTACACCGCCATCGTGGCAGGCTTCCTGATCTCCGCGCTTGGCGGGAGCAAGGTACAGATTGCCGGCCCTACCGCCGCCTTCGCCACCATCGTAGCTGGTATCGTAGCCCGCAGCGGCCTGGAGGGGCTGGCGACCGCCACGGTCCTGGCCGGGATCATCCTGATCCTGATGGGCCTCCTGCGTATGGGCAGCATGATCAAATTTATCCCCTACACCATTACCACCGGCTTTACCGCAGGCATCGCTGTCACCATCGTGATCGGCCAGCTGAAGGACTTCTTTGGGCTGACGTTCACCCATGCCCCGGTGGAGACTATGGAGAAGGCGGCTGAGGCCGTCCGCACCTTCCATACCGTAAATGCTGCCGCCGTGGCGGTAGGATGCCTTGCCCTGGTCATTTTGATCCTCTGGCCCAAGATCTGCGGGAAGATCCCCCCATCTCTGGTTGCCGTACTCGTCACCGCAGGCGTGGTCAAGCTGTTCCATCTGCCGGTAAACGCCATTGGCGACCTGTACACCATCTCCAGCACCCTGCCCGGCTTCACCATGCCTGCCCTGTCCTATGAGACGGTTGCGGCAGTGCTGCCGGATGCTTTCACCATCGCCGTCCTGGCGGCCATCGAATCCCTGCTGTCCGCTGTCGTGGCCGATGAGATGATTGGTTCCCGGCACAATTCCAATATGGAGCTGGTGGCCCAGGGCGTTGGCAATGCCGCCTCCGCCCTTCTCGGGGGCATCCCTGCCACCGGTGCGATTGCCCGGACAGCCGCCAACATCAAAAACGGCGGACGGTCCCCGGTAGCCGGTATGGTCCACGCGGTGGTGCTGCTGCTGGTACTGGTACTGCTGATGCCCTATGCGGCCTTGATCCCCATGCCCTGTATTGCCGCGATTTTGTTCCAGGTCGCCTACAACATGAGCGGCTGGCGCACAGTTGTACATGTGGTAAAGCGTTCCCCGAAGAGTGATGTTGCCGTCCTGGTCGTCACCTTCCTGCTCACCGTATTTTTTGATCTGGTGGTAGCCATCGTCGTCGGGCTATCCATGGCCTGCCTGCTGTTTATGAAGCGGATGGCGGATGTCGCTGTGGTTAAGGAGTGGGACTATGTGGAGGATACAGGGGACGAGCAGGGGCGGCTGAAGCCTGTCCCTTCCCATGTGATGGTTTTTGAAATCACCGGCCCCATGTTTTTCGGCGCAGCCGATAAGATCCCCCATATGGAGCACAAGAGTGCGCGCGACGTACTGATTCTCAGGATGCGCGCCGTCCCTGCCATGGATATCACCGCACTCAACAGCTTGCGCCGGCTCTATGAGGAATGCCGGGATAAGGGGATTACGGTCATTTTCTCCCATGTCAACGAACAGCCCCTGTCCGTGTTCCAAAAGTCCGGCCTATATGCGCAGGTCGGCGCAGAGTATTTCCTTCCGAATATTGACGCAGCTCTGGCCAAGGCGGTGGAATTGCGTGAAAAAGCTGGAACCGGCTGATGCCCTACCAAAAAATCAATAGAGAACGGGCGGTGTCGTAATGACACCGCCCGTTCTCTATTGCCTTGCTGCTAGTTTTGAACCTAGGCAGGCTCTTGATTAACCGTAATTACTCAGCGATGTCGATGACGACGCCGGAACCAACGGTACGGCCGCCCTCGCGGATAGCGAAGCGGAGGCCCTTCTCAATTGCGATGGGGGTGATCAGCTCAACGCTCATATCCACGTTGTCGCCGGGCATGCACATCTCAACGCCCTCGGGCAGATTGATGACGCCGGTCACGTCGGTGGTACGGAAGTAGAACTGAGGACGATAGTTGTTGAAGAAGGGGGTGTGACGGCCGCCTTCATCCTTGCTCAGCACGTACACCTGGCCCACGAACTTGGTGTGGGGGTGGATGGAGCCGGGCTTGCAGAGGACCTGGCCGCGCTCGATGTCGGTCTTAGCCACACCGCGCAGCAGGCAGCCAGCGTTATCGCCAGCCTCAACATAATCCAGGGTCTTGTGGAACATCTCCATGCTGGTGACGACGGTGGAACGCTTCTCGTCAGTCAGGCCGACGATCTCGACAGTCTCACCGGCCTTCAGCTGGCCACGCTCGACACGGCCAGTAGCCACGGTGCCGCGGCCGGAGATGGTGAACACGTCCTCAACAGGCATCAGGAAGGGCATGTCGGCCTTGCGGTCGGGGGTGGGGATATAGCTGTCAACAGCGTCCATCAGCTCCTTGATGCAGGCATACTCGGGAGCGTTGACATCGGTGCTCTCGCTGACCAGGGCGTTCAGGGCAGAACCCTTGATGATGGGGATGTCATCGCCGGGGAACTCATAGAAGGACAGGGTCTCGCGGACCTCCATCTCCACCAGCTCCAGCAGCTCCTCGTCGTCCACCTGATCGCACTTGTTCAGGAAGACCACGATGGCGGGCACACCCACCTGGCGGGCCAGCAGGATGTGCTCCTTGGTCTGGGCCATGGGGCCGTCGGTAGCAGCGATGACCAGGATGGTGCCGTCCATCTGGGCAGCGCCGGTGATCATGTTCTTGATATAGTCGGCGTGGCCCGGGCAGTCAACGTGGGCATAGTGACGGGCATCTGTCTCATACTCCACGTGGGCGGTGTTGATGGTAATGCCGCGCTCGCGCTCCTCGGGAGCCTTGTCGATGCTGGAGTAATCGGTGTAATCAGCCTTGCCCTGGAAAGCCAGGAACTTGGTGATAGCGGCGGTCAGAGTGGTCTTGCCGTGGTCAACGTGGCCAATGGTGCCGATGTTGACGTGGGGCTTGCTTCTCTCAAATTTCTGCTTGGCCATTGGGAAACTCCTCCTTAACGGTTGAATGAATTGGTTAGGTTCAGCACAAAACGCATTATGCTGATATTTTACAACAAGTCCGTTGAAATTGCAATCCTAAAAACGGACTTCTACCGGAATATTTTGGCGTAATCAGCGCATGGCGCGTCCGCCCATCCGCTGGTCGACAATCTTCTCCCGGATATTCTTGGGAATCTCGATATAGTGGCTGGGCTCCATGGTGTACTGGCCGCGGCCCTGGGTGCGGGAGCGCAGGTCGGTGGCGTAGCCGAACATCTCGCTGAGGGGGACGAAAGCGTCGATCTGCTGTGCGCCGGAGCGGGCCTCAAAGCCCTGGATCTGTCCGCGGCGGCTGTTGAGGTCGCCGATGACATCGCCCATATACTCCTCAGGCACAATAACGCAAACCTTCATGATCGGCTCCAGCAGGGTGGCATCCGCCTTCTGGCAGGCCTCCTTGAAGGCCATGGAGCCGGCGATCTTGAACGCCATCTCCGAGGAGTCCACCTCGTGGTAGGACCCGTCGTAAAGAGTGACCTTCACATCCACCACGGGATACCCGGCCACCACGCCGGAGAGCATGGCCCCCTGGATACCCGCATCCACGGCGGGGATATACTCCTTGGGCACTGCGCCGCCAACAACCTCGTTGATGAACTCATAGCCCTTGCCGGACTCGTTGGGCTCCACACGGATTTTGACGTGGCCGTACTGGCCCTTACCGCCGGACTGGCGGGCATATTTGGTATCCTGCTGGACGCTCTTCTTGATGGTCTCCTTGTAGGCCACCTGGGGTGCGCCCACGTTGGCCTCCACCTTATGCTCGCGCAGGAGGCGGTCGACGATGATCTCCAGGTGCAACTCGCCCATACCGGCAATGATGGTCTGGCCGGTCTCCTCGTCGGTGTAGGTCTTGAATGTGGGGTCTTCCTCGGCCAGCTTCATCAGGGCAATGCCCATCTTCTCCTGGCCAGCCTTGGTCTTGGGCTCGATTGCCACGCGGATAACCGGCTCGGGGAACTCCATGGACTCAAGGATGACGGGGTGCTTATCGTCGCAGAGCGTATCGCCGGTGGTGGAGTTCTTCAAGCCGATAACACCGGCAATGTCGCCGGAGTACACGGTCTCGATATCCTCCCGGTGATTCGCGTGCATTTGCAGGATGCGGCCGATCCGCTCGCGCTGGCCCTTGGTGGAGTTAAGCACGGCGGAACCGGTGTTGAGGGTGCCGGAATACACCCGGATAAAGGACAGGCGGCCCACATAGGGGTCTGTCATAATCTTAAAGGCCAGCGCGGAGAAGGGGGCGCTGTCATCAGAGGGCCGCTCTTCCTCCTCCTCGGTCTTGGGGTTGATTCCCTTGATGGGGGGGATGTCCAACGGCGAGGGCATATAATCCACAATGGAATCCAGCAGCTTCTGCACGCCCTTGTTGCGGTAGGACGTGCCGCACACCACCGGGATCATCTCCACGGCGCAGGTGGCCTGCCGGATGGCCTTACGGATGCGTTCAGTGGGGATCTCCTGGCCCTCCAGATACATCTCCATGATCTCGTCGTCAAACATGGACACGGCGTCCAGCAGCTTCTCGCGGTATTGCTCCGCCTGCTCCTGCATGTCCGCAGGGATGGGCTCCACGCGCATGTCGTTGCCCATCTCGTCGTAATAGATGTCGGCATTCATCTCCACCAGGTCGATGATGCCGCGGAAATCGGCTTCCTTCCCAATAGGCAGTTGGATGGGGACCGCGTTGCACTTCAGACGCTCGTCAATCATGCGCAGCACATTATAGAAGTCCGCGCCCATGATATCCATCTTGTTGACGTAAATCATGCGGGGGACCTTATAGTGATCCGCCTGACGCCACACGGTCTCGGACTGGGGCTCAACGCCGCCCTTGGCGCACATGACGGTCACGCTGCCGTCCAGCACGCGCAGGGAGCGCTCCACCTCAACGGTGAAGTCCACATGGCCCGGTGTGTCGATAATGTTGATGCGGGTCTGGGGGAACTGCTTCTTGGTCCCCTGCCAGTAGCAGGTGGTTGCGGCGGAGGTGATTGTGATGCCGCGCTCCTGCTCCTGCGCCATCCAGTCCATGGTGGCAGTGCCCTCATGGGTTTCACCAATCTTATAGTTCACACCGGTATAATACAGGATACGCTCGGTGGTGGTCGTCTTGCCTGCATCAATGTGAGCCATAATGCCGATATTTCTCGTGTTTTCCAGTGTTACCTTTCTCGGCATATTGCTTTTCTCCTAACTTACCAACGGAAGTGGGCGAATGCCTTATTGGATTCGGCCATCTTGTGGGTGTCTTCGCGCTTCTTCACGGCGGAGCCGGTATTGTTGGCTGCGTCCATGATCTCATTGGCCAAGCGCTCGGCCATGGTCCGCTCACTGCGGGCGCGGGAATAATTGGTCAGCCAGCGCAGGCCAAGGGTCTGCCGCCGGGCGGGACGGACGTCCATAGGCACCTGGTAGGTGGCGCCGCCCACACGGCGGGCCTTGACCTCCAGGCTGGGCATAATGTTGTCCATGGCGGTGGTGAACACCTCCAGGGGCTCCTTGTCGGTGCGTTCCTTCACAATGTCAAAGGCACCGTAGACGATCTTCTGCGCTACGCCCTTCTTGCCGTCAAGCATGATGGAGTTGACCAGCTTGGTCACCAGGATGCTGTTATACATAGGATCGGGCAGAATTTCTCTTTTGGGAACATTACCTCTTCTGGGCACTATGCTTCCCTCCTTCATTATTTTATGAAATCATAGGTACTCACCAAGGCGGCGCCTGCGCCGGCTTGGGGGACCGGCCGTTCAGACGCGCAGCGGCTGGATGGCAGTCCCACTGACCTTGGCGTTTGGCCTGCCAAAGAGGTCACAGTTTATCTGAAAAAACTATGTCAACCTTTTCGGCAAAGCTTTGCCAGCCGCTCCAGTAAGCCTCTTACTTGGCCTTGGGGCGCTTCGCGCCGTACTTGGAGCGAGCCTGCATACGGCCCTGGACGCCCTGGGTGTCCAGCGTGCCGCGGATGATGTGGTAGCGCACGCCAGGCAGGTCCTTCACACGGCCGCCGCGGATCATGACCACGGAGTGCTCCTGGAGGGAGTGGCCCACGCCGGGAATATAGGCGGTGACCTCATAGCCGTTGGTCAGGCGCACACGGGCGATCTTCCGCAGGGCGGAGTTGGGCTTCTTGGGGGTCTGGGTACGCACAGCAGTGCATACGCCGCGCTTCTGGGGGGAGGGCAGGTCGGTCTCCTTGTTCTTGAGGGTGTTGAGCCCGTACTGCATAGCAGGGCTGGTGGACTTGTAGGTCGCTTGCTCTCTTCCCTTGCGAACCAACTGGTTGAAAGTAGGCATAGTTTTCTCCTTTCTCTAAAGAATCGGGAGCGGGCGCTCCCATTTATTTTTTGCAGGATACGGAAAAATATCCTGAAAAAACCAGAAAAAATAAAAATTTTACAGCAGCGCCACAACAGCGGCGCCCACCTGGATGCCGGCAGCCTGTCCCAGTTCCCGCATGGTGTACTGGGCAGAGGCGGGTATCCCCTCCTCCATACATTGCTCCCGCAGCGGGCCGGTCAGCGCCGGGTCGGCATCGGAGGCCAGAAACACCTGCCGGGCGAGCCCGTCTCGGATGGCACGGCGGGTCTGTTTCACGCCGGTTACCTTTTCCCTGCTGCGCAGCTCCTCCAGCAAATGAATTCCTCCTGTTTTGACACAACAAAATTCGCAGACTTTTCCACGCGGATTTAGATTATATCATATAGCCTGGCCGCCGTCAAGTATTATTTGGCAATGCGGCTTTTATTTTTATTGACGCCTCCGCGCTGCCACCCTCCCAAGCCATAACAAATCTGCGGCCGGCGGGTCCTCCCCGCCCATTTTGCCCTTTGGGACCGCTCCGGCCTGCACCGTTTTTTCCAAACAAGACGCCCCTGAATTTCCATATATTGCGGCATATTTCACAGTTATTCCTGATTCCTAATGAATATGATTGACAGGGGGCCATCCTTCACGTATAATAGGAAAAATGTAGACCATAGTGGGAGGAGACGGCATCGTGAAGCAATTTTTTGGTATGAGCCAGCGGGGGAATCTGGATGAGGCAATCCAGGGCCTCGTCCATCCCCAGTTTATCATGCTGCTATCAAATGAGACCCAATTTGAGGCGCATGTGAAGGCTCTGGAGAAGCGTTTTCCAGGGGTCCCCAGCATCGGGTGTATGGGGATGTGCTATCAAACCAGCGTGGTGGAGCACGGTGTGGGCGTAATCGCATTTTCAGATGGCGTTTATGCCGCAGCCAATGTTTTGGAGCATGTTTCTACGATGCCGGTGAAGTA
This sequence comes from Oscillospiraceae bacterium, assembly GCA_022797115.1. GTDB lineage: Bacteria > Bacillota > Clostridia > Oscillospirales > Oscillospiraceae > Pelethomonas. Next base: position 4,950 of record JAAWKB010000029.1, on the reverse strand, counting down.
TATCCGGCGGCTGGAGCAGGATATGAAGCATACAGGCGGGAGCAGCAGCGATACGGTTTGCATCGACTTCTGCACCGGCAACGACGCCTGCGTACTGACCACGATGCACACCGCCCTCCACAAGCGGGGCATCCCCCTGGTAGGCGGGACCGGCGGCGAGGGCAAGGTCTCCGCCAACGGCCGGATTTATCAGGATGCTGTCGTCTATGGCATTGTCCGCAACCAAAACGGCCGCGTCAAGACCTACAAGGAGAATATTTACCACCAGATGGGCGATTACCGGTTCATTGCCTCCAACACGGACCGGGCCAACTACATACTCGGTTCGCTCAACGGGCAGCCTGCCAAGCAGGTTTATAAGAACATCCTCCATGTGACGGATGAGGAAATCCTGACCCGCACCTTCCAGAACCCCTTTGGCAAGGTCAACGGGGATGATACCTGCATCATTTCCATTAAAGAGGTAAACGGCAATGCCTTGGCCTGTTTCCGCCAGGTCAACGACTCTGATGTGCTGATCCTGCTGGAGCTGGGGGACTACCAGGCCATTACCCGGGAAACCATCCAGCAGATCTGCCGGGACTTCCCCCGCCGCTCGGCAATATTTTCTGTCAACTGCCTGTTCCGCTACAAGCTGTTTTCCGAGCGGGGCTATATGCAGACCTACCTGCAGGACATGGCGGCCCTGGGCTGCCACGCCGGCTTTGTCGGGTACGGCGAGCACTATAACAACCGCTTTGTCAACCAATCCATGACGTGCGTGGTATTTGAGTGAGGGAGGGGACGGCTATTATGTTGTTTGCGGGGAAAGAGCGGCGCAAGGCGGCGCAGGCACAGGGGGAAAAGAGCCTCTACCCAATCCTGCATGTGGCAGGCAGCCTGAAGGAGTACCAGAAGGAACTGGTACAGAAGGAGGTCGCCTCCCTTTGGGAGCTGAGCATGGTGGGCACCTCCTTTTCCGACGTGCTGAAGGAGACGGACCGTTTCCAGACGCAGCTGCAAAATTTGGGGGAATCCTTCTCGAATATCAACCAGACGGCAGAGCAGTTTGCCCATGTGCGGGGCGATATCACCCAGACGGTGACGGAGGCCCAGGGCGAAATGGAGGCGCTGGGCCAAATTTCCGCCAAGGTGACAGGCTCCTTTGATGAGATGACGGAGATTTTCACCCAGCTCCAGGCGGCTATCACGGGCATCCAGCAGTGCATGGGCAAGATCGTGGCCATTGCGGATCAGACGAACATCCTGGCGATCAACGCCTCCATCGAGGCGGCCAGGGCCGGCGCCCAGGGCCGGGGCTTCGCGGTGGTTGCCACCCAGGTCAAGTCGCTGGCGAAGGAGATCAAGGTGCTGGCCAACGAGGTGGACACCGGCGTATGCGACGTGGAGGAGCGCGCCGGCCAGCTCAGCGGCAGTATCCAGGCATCCCAGCAGACGCTGGGCCAGGGCGTGGGCATTGTCAACCAGACGGATGAGAGTTTCCACAAGATCACAGCCGCCGCCGAGGGCGCGGTATCTGTCCAGACGGAGATCTCCCAGGTCATTGAGACCTCCCAGCGGGAATTGGATGAGGTCCGTCAGTTCTTCGGCCAGATCAGGGACCAGTATCAGGAGGTCGTCAAGCATATCTCGATTGCCGCACGCCTAGGCACCACAAAGAGCGCCATGTTCGAGGATATGGATAACATGATCTCCCAGATCCCTCCGCTTGTACAGGACCTGGAGTCCGGAAACTGAATGGGGGAGCCTATTTTTTATACCATCTGTTATAAAAGCATCCGCATAAACGAAATGTTTATGCGGATGCTTTTTTGTACAGCGATGGCCCTTACAGCCCCTGGGCAATCATCGCCTCGGCAATCTTCCGGAACGCCGCGATATCGTTCCCGGCAATCAGGTCATAGCCCAGGCCATAGTCCTCCGCCGCCTGGGCGGATGCGTCGTAAATGGAGCTCATGATGCCCCGCAGCTTGGCGTCCACCTCTTTCCGTGACCAGCTGTAGCGCAGGGAGTTCTGCACCATCTCCAGGGCCGAGACAGCCACGCCGCCGGAGCCGGAGGCCTTGGCCCCCGCCGTAAGCACCTTGGGGCTCAGCCGCAGCAGCCGAAGTGCCTCCGCCGTGGCGGGCATGTTGGCCCCTTCCACATAGTAGCGCACGCCGTTGGCCAGGATCATCACCGCATCATCCACGGTGAGCTCGTTTTGCGTAGCGCAGGGGATGGCGATGTCCGCCGGGACCTCCCAGGGCTTTTTGCCGGGGTAGAACTCCACGCCGAACTGCTCCGCATACGCCTCCACCCGGTCATCCCCTTGATAGCGCATCTGCACCATAAAATCGTACTTCTCCTGGGTACTCACGCCCTCCGGGTCGTAGATATACCCGTCCGGACCGGAGAGGGTGACAACCCTTCCGCCCAGCTCCGCCGCCTTCCGGCACACGCCCCAGGACATGTTGCCGAAGCCAGAGGCAATGATCCGTTTCCCCTCCAGGGTCTCCCCCTGGCGCTCCAGCATCCGGGCCAAAAAGTACACCGTACCGAAGCCCGCCGCCTCCTGCCGGATACGGCTGCCGCCGTAAGTCAGGCCCTTGCCGGTCAATGCGCTGCTCTCCGCCCGGCCTGTGACCCGCTTATAGGCCCCGTAAAGGTAGCCGATTTCCCGGCTCCCCACGCCGATATCCCCGGCGGGCACGTCGGTGTCCGCGCCGATGTAGCGGTACAGGGCAAACATAAAGCTTTGGCAGAAGCGCATGATCTCCCGTTTGCTCCGGCCAATGGGGTTGAAATCTGCGCCGCCGGCGGCCCCGCCGATGGGCAGGCCCGTGAGGGCGTTTTTGTAGGTCTGCTCAAAGCCTAAGAATTTTACCACCGACGGCGTCACAGAGGGATGGAACCGCAGGCCGCCCTTGTAGGGGCCGATGGCGCTGTTGAACTGCACCCGGTAGCCGTGGTTGGTGTGGGTGACGCCCTGGTCGTCCACCCAGGGGATCAGGAAGGTGAACATCCGCTCCGGCTCCACCATGCGGGTGATCAGGTCCAGCTTCTCATAGCGTGGGTCGTCCGCCGCCGGGCCGATCATCTCCAGCCAGGCGCTGACGGACTGCAAATACTCCGGCTCATTGGCGTACTGCCGCCGGAGGTTCTCCAGTACGCGGGCAATATACTCATTCATGCCGCCGCCTCCTTACACCACGCCATAGGCCAGCATGGAGTCGGCCACCTTCAGAAACCCGGCGATATTTGCCCCGGCCACCAGATCCCCCGCCATGCCGTACTGGGCGGCGGCGTTGGATGCGTTGCGGTAGAGGTCGGACATAATGGACTTCAAATGCTCGTCCACCTCCTCGAAGCTCCAGTAGAAGCGCATGGAGTTCTGGCTCATCTCCAGCGCGGAGGTGGCTACGCCGCCGGCATTGGCGGCCTTGGCCGGGGCGAAGAGGACGCCTGCGGCCTGGAGCGCGTCTACCGCGTCAGGGGTGCAGGGCATATTGGCCCCCTCGGCCACGGCAAAGCAGCCGTTGGCAATCAGCGTCTTGGCGGCATCCAGGTTGAGCTCGTTCTGGGTGGCGCAGGGCAGGGCGATCTGGCAGGGGATGCTCCAGATTCCCGCGCAGCCGGGGTGGTACTCCGCCTGCGGATGTGTGTCCACATAAGAGGAAATGCGCTTGCGCTCCACCTCCTTGAGCTGCTTGACAAGGGGCAGGTCAATGCCGTTTTTGTCATAGATATACCCGCCGGAATCGCTCATTGCCACCACCTTGGCCCCGAACTGGGCCGCCTTCTCGCAGGCGTAGATGGCTACGTTGCCGGAGCCGGAGATCACCACCGTGGCCCCCTCGAAGCCCTTCCCGGCGTCCCGGAGCATGTTGTCTGTGAAGTAACACAGGCCATAGCCCGTGGCCTCCGTCCGGGCCAGGGAACCGCCATAGGTCAGGCCCTTGCCAGTCAGCACGCCGGTGAACTCGTTGCGCAGGCGCTTGTACTGGCCGAACAGGTAGCCGATCTCCCGGCCCCCCACGCCGATGTCCCCGGCGGGCACATCGGTATCCGGCCCGATATACTTGAACAGCTCTGTCATGAAGCTCTGGCAGAAACGCATAATTTCCAGGTCGCTCCTGCCCTTGGGGTCGAAATCACTGCCGCCCTTGCCGCCGCCGATGGGCAGGCCCGTGAGGCTGTTTTTGAAAATCTGCTCAAAGCCCAGGAACTTGATAATCCCCTCGTAGACCGAGGGGTGGAACCGCAGGCCGCCCTTGTAGGGGCCGATGGCGCTGTTGAACTGCACCCGGAATCCCCGGTTGACATGGACCTTGCCCTGCTCGTCCTCCCAGGGTACCCGGAACTTGATCATCCGCTCCGGCTCCACCAGGCAGTCCATCACGCCCTCTGTGATGTACGCCGGCTGGGCCTCCACCACGGGAGAGAGGGACGTGAGAACCTCCCGCACCGCCTGGTGGAACTCCGGCTCCGCCGGGTTGCGCTGGACGACGCGCTCCATCAGGCCGTTTAAATACTCGTTTTGAATACTCATGGTTGTTGCCTCCAAGCTGAATTCCGGCCGTGGGAGGGGTGATCCCTCTCCCTGTCCCGGTTCTTTAATTGAGTAAATCGTAACACAAGGATTTTGTCCGCGTCAACGTTTTTTTACCCAAAGAAAAAAGTTTTGTTTTCTTATACAAAACATTTGTCTATGGTATGCGGCCTTTTGGTATATCTTCCTACGGAATTTTATCCAGGGGCTGCCAGCGAGTGTCCGCACATTGCTTGCGTTTGCCCTCTATATACGGCCACTCCGACGCAGAACCTCTCCCCATTCCCTCGAACTCCGGCATCTCTACAGCAGCCAAGAAACACACAGGCGGAGGGACTGTCCGTTCCCCCCGCCTGTGCGCTTTTTGCCCCGAATCAAGTTCTTTTTGATTCTTTTTCTTTCAATTATAGGGACGCTGG
>JAAWKB010000028.1 GCA_022797115.1 Oscillospiraceae bacterium | reverse complement strand
GCTCTGAAGACCGAAATCAACCGTATCGCTGATTCCGCCAACTTCAACGGCATCAAGCTGCTGGACGGCTCCCTGGCCTCCAACGGCACCACCACTTCCAGCTCCTCCGGCGGCAACATGGTCGCCACCGTGGAGAGCACCATCGCCTCCCTCAAGACCAACCAGACCGGCGACACCGCCACCCAGGGCGTTTATCAGGCAACCATCACGGCATCACTGGGTACTAGTACTCCTGCCGCTACTGATTCCTTGAAGTTCACAGTCGACTATACGGATGCCGATGGTGTCAAGCAGTCTAAGACAATCTATACGTCGGGAACTGCAATAACTGGTGGCACTCCTGCTGATTTTGCTGCTGCTATTAAGGACGCGATCAATGCAGATTCCGATCTGAGCAAGCTGTTCACTGCCAGCAACGGTACTGGCGTAAATGCAGATAAGCTGATCCTTACCGCGAACCAGTCCGGCACCAACGGCGCACAGCTCAACGGTTTGAATGTGGCAGGGCTTGTAGAGTCTGACACTCTTGACGATCCCAACGCAGACGCTCCCATCAGCACACCTCTCGAGAGCGGCGCTGGCGCACAGAAGGTGGAGGTCACTCAGGCTGCGAAGGACGAGACCACCGTGGATATCATCGACTTCGGCACCAACACTCCTGCTGCAGGTAACACCATCAAGATTGGCGACAAGACCTACGAGTTTGTTGATGGGACAGCTGGCGGGGATACCTTCGCCGTGGGTAAGGGCCACATCGCCGTGAACACCGGTACTGATGCTGCCGGCAGCATTGCGAATCTGGCTGAGGCCCTGAAGGCCAATGGCGTCACCTCTGCTGTGGCTGGCACTGACCACATCAAGATCGGCAACCTGGATCAGATCAAGGCCGCTGACAACAATGTGGAGATCACCACCAACAACAAGAAGGGCATTGTCATTGCCAACACCACTGCTGATAAGGCCAAGGCCGAATTCACTGTCGGTGCAGGCGGCGGCACGAAGGCCTCCTTCGAGATCACCTATATTGATGAGAACGGCGAGACCCAGAAGGCTTCTCTGAGCTACACGCCCGGCACTAATGCCAGCGGTAACGCTACCGCGATTGCCCAAGCGTTTGCGAACCATGAGAAGCTGAGCAGCCTGTTTAATGTTACTGCCGGTACGGATAAGGTAACAATCGAGGCGAAGAACGCCGGCGCCAACCAGGGCAGCGTTGTCAGCGTCGGCACCACCGACACGAACCCCGATTCTGTGCGCACCCTGCATCAGATCACTGCTGGCCGTGATGCTGGTCAGTCCATCGCTCTGGACACCAACAACATGGCTTATGGCGACACCCTGACCATCGGCGGCAAGACCTTCGAGTTTGTCGACAAGGACGATCTGGACAGCGTGAAGCAGGGCAACGTGGCTGTTATTCTGGATAAGACCAGCCAGTCCGTCACCGCCGCCAACCTCAACCTGGCGATGAAGCAGAACGGCATGGACGTGGAGTACAACGCCTCCACCAACTCCTTCTTTGTCCCCGCTGGCGGCGGCAACTCCACTGCTTCTGGCGGCCTGACCCTCCAGATCGGTGACACCGCCGACAAGTTCAACCAGATGAACGTCTCCATCGGCGACATGCACGTCTCCGCTATGGGTACCGGCAAGACCACCCTGGACGGCAAGACTGTCAACGTCACCAAGACCATCGCTGATATCGACATTGGCTCCCTCGAGGGCGCTCAGGAGGCCATTGCTGTGGTCAAGAACGCCATCAACTACGTCTCCGGCGTCCGTGGTGACCTGGGCGCTATCCAGAACCGTCTGGAGCACACCCAGAAGAACCTGTCCGTCATGGCGGAGAACATCCAGGATGCTGAGTCCAACATCCGCGACACCGACGTGGCCGAGGAAATGATGGCCTACACCAAGAATAACATCCTGGTGCAGTCCGCTCAGGCCATGCTGGCCCAGGCCAACCAGGTGCCTCAGGGCGTCCTCCAGCTGCTGGGCTAATCCAACAGCTAGACGCAGCGTAACCATTATAAAACCCAACAGGCGGGGCGGGCTTCGGCCCGTCCCGCCTCTGCTTTTCCCAGGGACGGCTGTCTACCCCGTCCCTGGGAAAAGCAGAGGCACCCGCCCTGTTTAAAACACGAAAGGAATCGGTTTATGCAAGCAATCGAGATCGCCCGCCGTATGGCGGAGCTTGGCAACATGGAGGACGCCCGCAACGCCTGGTTCCTGGCGCTCCAGGAGGGCGGATTACCCCCGGAGGATGAGCTGGAGGCTGCGGTCTGCCTGCTCCAGTTCGGCGGGAATTATCAGGCGGCTTACACCACTTTTCTCAGCCTGTACAAGCGGGGATGCTTTTGTGAGGAATGCCTGGGAATTATGACCACAGCCTTTTATGAGCCCAATATCAAGGAACTGCGGGGCCGCTATGAACGGAATGTGAAGCTGCTGAAAAAGTACCCTTACTTGTTCCGGAAGGATTTTCCGGATTTTGATGAGCTGCCTGTCCGGCTCTACCCCTACGGCGAGGAGAGCTATATCCCGTTCTTTGTCAATCAAGGAGAGTTTGGCGAGCTTGCCGACATCAAAAAGCCTGTGATCAGCCGCAACTTTTTCGAGGATTTGGAGAAACCTATCCTCGCAGCGGATGTGTACTCTCAATATGAGCTGGAGTATCTCCGGGACAACGTGCGCCGGAGCGAGGATGTGGCGCGGGAGAATCACGTCTACCTCCACTACACGGACTGGGGGACGTTCTGCTCCTGGCTCCAGTGCCTGAACCTGCGTCCCCTGCTGCGGGAGGAAAAGCTGGTGTTCCTCATTGGGGAGGAGGTCAGCCAGTACCCGATTGATTTCAAGGAACGCTTCGGCATCGACTACAGCCAGTATACGTTAAAGCCTGTGGGACTGCGGGAGATTCACCGCATGATCTGGCTGAGCCAGCTCTCCAGCCACAACGGGATCAACTTCTTTGGCGAGATTTTCGACGGGCATCCCAATCTGATTACCCTTCCGGCGGTGAGCTTGCAGGAGACCATGGATACCCTGACCGAGTTCCAAGGGGTGTTGAAGGAGTGCGCGAACGTAGCCCAGGCATGTGCGAAGCTGTCATCGATACCTCCTTACTTGGTCCGGGAGCTCTACCTGACGCCAGACCCGACAGGGAAAAATCTACTGCTGGCGGCGTTGATGGCGGACAGCAACTATACCACCGGGCTGGACCCCGCTGCCCGAATTGCTCCAGCACTGGTTTTCCAGCCCCACTTCGGGAACATCACCTATAAGCTGGAGGTAGACGATCAGGACCAGACCACCATCTCATCGGAATCGTATGAGAAAATCCGGACGAATCCGATTTTCCGGGTGTTCAAATACATCAAGACCGCTGCGCCCTTGCGCCTTCCTACCACCAGCTATGCCGCGTGTGTCAAATACATGCGGGATAAGGTGGATGCAGGGCTGAAGGACGACAAAGGTGTATACACCGTTCTCATAGACGAGATTACCCGGCGCATCCTGACCCGCAACTATCTGATTGACTGGCAGGACCGGTTGTTTCAGGACAGTGTCCTGGTCCGCTTTGAGGACGCGAAGATGAATCCCAAGGCGACCTTTACCGCACTGGCGGCTTTTTTGGATATCCCCTACACCGAGAGCCTGACCTACTGCTCCAAGGCGGGTGAGAGGGACCCGGAAACTCTCGCAGGCCAGGCACGCGGATTCGATCTTCGGGCGATCTACGAGACCTATGAAGCCTATGCCAACGATGCGGAACGGGCTTATATTGAGTTTGCCATGCGGGATGCATATGCAGCATATGGCTATGACTTTCGGTATTATGATGGCAGCCCGCTGGACGAGACGGGGATGGAGCGGCTGGTCAAACGCTTCGATACCATTGACCGACATATCCGGGAGAGCTGGGAGCGTTCGCTGGGAAACACGCTGTTTGAGATGGAGTATAATGGGGCGCGTCTTGTCACCAGTAAGGAAGAAATTGGGGATAAATTGGAAAAGAGCACCCAACAGGAGCTGTCAATCGCCCATGAAAACCGCCTGCGGATTGCCAAGCTGCTGCTGCGGGATCTCCACTTTGTCAACAAAAACGGCCAGCCGCTGCGGATGATGCCGCTGCTGAAGCTGGACCCGGCCCTGCTGGAGCAGCCCCTGTACCACTAAGGAGGGCCTATGGAAGGAAGGACATTTTGGATTACCGGCCTCTCCGGGGCCGGGAAGACCACCATTGGGCGGCTGTGGTATGAGGAGCTGCGCGCCTCCGGCGTCCCGGCGGTATTCCTGGATGGCGACCGGCTGCGCCAAGCCATCGGGGATGACCTGGGCTACAGTGAGGCGGACCGCCGTAAGAGCGCGCGGCGCAACGGCAAGCTCTGCGCGCTGCTGGCGGAGCAGGGGTTGACCGTGGTGTGCTGCACCATCTGCATGTACGACGAGGCACGCTTATGGAACCGGGAGAACATCCCCGGCTATTTCGAGGTTTATGTAAAAGCATCCATGGAGACCCTGCGCCAGCGGAACCAGAAGGGTTTGTACAGCGGCGGGACAGAGGTCGCCGGCCTCCAGGTCCGGGTGGAGGAACCGAAGAACCCGGATTTGATTTTAGAAAACGACGGACAGAGGACACCGGCGGAGCAGGTAGCAATCCTGCGGGCCGCCGCGGGAAAGTGAGGAGTTTTACAATGGAATTGGGAGATTTTACCAAGCTGGCAAAGGAGTACGTCAACCGGGTCGGGTATTCGGAGACGGCCCTGGGCGTGCTGAAGGACCATATTGAGGCGCGGAAGGGCGCCATCCAGGCCGTGGCCGACGTGGGCGCGGGCACTGGGAAGCTGACGCAGGATTTGGAGAACCTGGGCCTGCGCGGCTTTGCCGTGGAGCCCAACGACGCCATGCGGGCGGAGGGGATCAAGCTCTTTGAGGGCCGGGACAGCTTCCAGTGGTCAAAGGGAACGGCAGAGATCACCGGACTGCCGGACAACAGTGTGGATTGGCTGCTGATGGGTTCCTCCTTCCACTGGGCCGACGCGCCCGTAGCGTTGGAGGAATTCCACCGCGTACTGCGCCCCGGCGGATTTTTTACGGCAATCTGGAATCCCCGGAATATCGAGAGCAGCCCCCTCCATATGGGGATTGAGGAAAAAATCCGGGGGATGGTCCCCCACCTCAAGCGGGTGTCCTCCGGTTCCCGCGCCAATATGCAGGACATGGAGAAAAAGCTTCTCTCTACGCCCTATTTTGTGGATCTCTTCCTGATCGAGGCCCCCCATGAGGCGGTCATGAGCAAGGAACGCTATATGGGCGCGTGGCGTTCAGTCAACGATATCCACGCCCAGGCGGGGGATGCGCTGTTTGCAGAAATCCTACAGATGATCGAGGGGGAGATCAGCCACCTGGACCAGGTGGTGGTCCCCTATCTCTCCCGGGCGTTTACAGTCCGTTCCACGAAACGGTAAGCGCCTATGCTGGCATTCACCACAAAAGCGGAAACCCTGCAAGCGTTGGCCGGGAAACTGTCCGCGGCAGAGGTCCTGCCCCAGGTCCGGCTGACGGCGGGGGAGCTCCGGGCGGACCCGGCCCGCGTCCCGGCGCTGCTCCGGGCTGCGGGGCTGGACGGCCCGCTCATTGTCCGCAGCAGCGCACAGAATGAGGATACCGCCGAGTGCTCCAATGCGGGGAAATTCCTCTCCATCCCCAACGTAGAGGGGGAGAAGGCGGTACTGGAGGCTGCGGAGCAGGTGGCGGCGGCCATGGGCCCGGAACCGGACAACCAGATCTTTATCCAGCCCTTCCTGGCCCATGTGGAGCTGTGCGGCGTGGCCTTCACAGCCGACCCCAGCTCCGGCGGGAATTACTACATCCTCAACTATGACCGCACGGGCTCCACCAGCTCTGTCACCGACGGCACCGGCAGGACCCTGGAGACCTATTATCATTTCAAAGCCGCCCCCACAGAGCCGCCGGCCCCCCTGGACCGGGTGATAGCCCTGTGCCGGGAGCTGGAGGCGTTGTTCGGACGGCCCGCATTGGATCTTGAATTTGCCATCTCAGATGGTAAACTGTACTTATTGCAGGTGCGGCCCCTGGTGCTCACCAAGCCCCTGCTGGAGCTGGAGGAGCAGCGGCGCAGCCTGGAGCTGATCCGGGAGAAGCTGTGCGCCTCCATGCGCCCTCACCCGGACCTCTGCGGCCAGGGGACGGTCTACGGCGTCATGCCGGACTGGAACCCGGCGGAGATGATCGGCATCCGCCCCCGCGCCCTGGCCCTGAGCCTGTACCGGGAGATCATCACCAACGGCGTCTGGGCCTACCAGCGGGACAACTACGGCTACCGGAACCTCCGCTCCTTCCCTCTGATGGTGGATTTCCAGGGCCTGCCCTACATCGATGCGCGGGTCAGCTTCAACTCCTTCCTGCCCAAGGCCCTGCCGGAGCCCCTGGCGGAGAAGCTGGCGGCGTACTATCTGGAGCGTCTGCGCACCCATCCGGAGCTCCACGACAAGATTGAGTTTGAAATTGCCTTCACATGCTACACCTTCGACCTGCCGGAGCGGGTAAAGGCGCTGGGAGGGAGCGGCTTCACCCAGGAGGAGCAAGCCTGCCTGACAGACGCCCTCCGGGCCCTGACCAACGCCGTCATCCAGCAGGACGGCCTGTGGCGCAAGGATGCGGAGAAGATCGAGACGCTCCGGCGCAAGCACAGGGAGATCATGGACAGCGAGCTGGGGACGCAGGACAAGGTCTACTGGCTGCTGGAGTACTGCAAACGGTACGGGACGCTGCCCTTTGCCGGCCTGGCCCGGGCGGGCTTTATCGCGGTGGAGTTTTTGCGCTCCATGACGGCGGTGGGCCTGCTGACAGAGGATGAGCGGGGCCGGTACATGAACGGGCTGTCTACCGTGGGGAAGAATATGTCCGGGGATTTCCAGACCCTGGCCCCGCAGGCGTTTTTGCAGAAGTATGGCCACCTGCGCCCCGGCACCTATGATATCTGTTCCCCCCGCTACGACCAGGATGAGGGACGCTACTTCGATTTCAGCCGCGCCGAAGCGGGGCGGCAGGAGGGGGAAGCGCCCTTCCAGCTGACGTTGGAGAAGTACGCCCGCTTGCAGGCCCTGCTGGAGGAACACAGGCTCTCGGCCGATGTGCTGTCCCTGTTCGACTTTATCCAACACGCCATCGAGGGCCGGGAGTACGCGAAATTTGTCTTCACCCACGCCCTGTCCGACGCGCTGGAGCTGCTGGCGGAGCTGGGGGCCTGCTGCGGCCTGGACCGGGAGGCGGTGTCCCATGTGACGGTGCAGCGGGTGATGGACGCCTGCTCCCGGGCGGAGGATCTGGGGCGGGTGTTCCGGGATTCCATCCGGGAGGGGCAGGCGATGGAGAAGGCCGCCGCCGGGATCACCCTGCCGCCTCTGCTGTGGGAGGAAGGGCAGGTATACAGCTTCTTCCTGCCGGACGGGGCCCCGAATTTCGTCACGCAGAACCGCTGCACGGCAGAGCCTGTACCGCTGCCCTCCGAGGAGCCCCTGGAGGGGAAAATTGTCCTGGTCCGCGGGGCGGACCCGGGCTACGACTGGATTTTCTCCCACAGGATCGCCGGGTTTATCACCGCCTACGGCGGGGCCAATTCCCACATGGCCATCCGGGCGGCGGAGTTCGGCATCCCGGCGGTGATCGGGGTGGGGGAGAAGCAGTTTGCCCGCTATGCCGGGGCAAAGCGGCTGGCGGTGGACTGCAAAAATAAGACGGTGGTGATTCTATGAAACGGATCTTGCTGACCCAGCGGGTGGAGCAGATTGCGGCCACGGGGGAGCGGCGGGACGCCCTCTCCCAGGAGTGGGCTGCCCTGGCGGAGTCCTGCGGTTTCCTGCCGCTGCCAATGCCCAACCGGCTGTCCACGGTGCAGGCGCTGCTGGCGGAGCTGCCGCCGGATGGTGTTCTGCTGACTGGGGGCAACAGCTTGATGCCCTATGGGGGCGACGCGCCGGAGCGGGACGAGGCAGAACGGTTTTTGATCGGCTGGGCACAGGAAAACCATGTGCCGCTGCTAGGGGTGTGCCGGGGGATGCAGGCCCTGCTGGACTATTTTGGGACGCCCCTGGAGCGGGTTTCAGGCCATGTCCGGGTGGAGCACCCCCTCTCCAACGGGGACGCGGTAAACAGCTTCCACGACTGGGGCGCAGTGCAGTGCCTCCCGCCGCTGGCCCCGCTGGCCTGGAGCGGCGACGGCGTCCTGGAGGCAGTTGTCCATGAAACATGCCCCTGGCTGCGGGGCGTCATGTACCACCCGGAACGGTACCAACCCTTCCGGGAGCGGGATATCCAATTCATCAAGGAGGTGTTTCAGCTTTGAAAACCATTATTCTTGCCGCGGGGCGGGGCAGCCGCCTGGGTGAGCGCACCAAAGACCGGCCCAAATGCATGTGTACCCTCCAGGGCCGCACCCTGCTGGACCGCTGTATGGAAACCCTGGAAAAGGCCGGGGTGGCCCCGGCGGACATTGGGATTGTCACAGGCTACCGCAGCGAGATGTTCACCGTCCCGGGTGTGACCTATTTTCACAGCCCGGACTGGGAGAAGACCAACATGTTCTGGTCCCTGACCATGGCGCGGGAGTGGCTGGGGCAGGAGCCCTGCATTGTCTGCTATTCCGACGTGGTGTTTTCCCCCGGCGCATTCCAGGCGCTGGCGGGGAGCAGCGCGCCGCTGGCGATCACCTACTATACAGGCTATTGGGATCTCTGGTCCCGGCGGATGGAGGACCCCTTGGCAGATCTGGAGACCTTCCGGCTCAGCGAGGAGGGCCGCCTGCTGGAGATCGGGAAGAAGCCCCGGGGCCGGGATGAGATCCAGGGGCAGTTCATGGGCCTGCTGCGCTTCACGCCGGAGAGCTGGGCCTGGGTGGAGGAGACCATCCGCCAGCCCATGGCGAAAACTGTGGAGAAGCTGGACATGACGACGCTGCTCCAGGAGCTGCTCCAGCGGGAGTACCCTGTCCAGGCAATTTCCACCAGCGACCTCTGGCTGGAGTGTGATTCGGAGCAGGATATCTTGGTCTATGAGCGGGAGTTTTCCAAGGAATTGATGTAACCCCAGCAGGAAACAGGCAAGCTGCCGGGGGAAAAATGAGCGGCGCAGGGTTCCCTGCGCCGCTTGGCCGTTTATTCCAGGTTTGGGGAACGTCCCTCGCGTCTTACGCCAGAAGCTTCCGCCGCGGCGCAGTCTCCTCCAAAAGGCAGAGGACGTGGTCGGGGATGACGCTGCTGTAGCTGATTTCCATCAGGAGCCGGCCCTCTTGCCCGGCCGTATCGCGGGCCAGGAGCTCCGGGTCCAGGAAATCCATGTGCTGGAGGGAGGCGCGGATATCGCTGTCCAAGGCTACCCAGAGATCCAGCCCATCCAGGGTGTAAATCTCCCGGTGGTAGGTCAGAAGGACCTGGGGCAGGAGCATCCGCTCCGTGAGGCCGCTGTGGAAGTCGTGGAGGATTGGGTTGCGGCGTTCCAACAGCCAATCCGTCTCACCGGAGAGCAGGGCGCGGCATTCCGCCTCCGTCATCATGACGGTGTCGCTGTCCTGCTCCAACCGCCGCTCCAGCAGCAGGTAGGAGGGGTCGTTGTCGAAGTAGTGAAGGGAGAAGCGGGCTTCTGGCTCATGGGCCGCCGGGAGCCCGCCCGCAGGGCCGGCAGAGATCCGGTTCCGGTAGCTGGTGAACAGCAGCGTATGTATATCCCCGGCGCTGTCCTCCGGTACGGCGGCGGAGAGGCGGGTGCGCAGCGCACTGTAGTCTGCCTGCGTAATCTGATACTGCATCCGGTGTGGGTAGGGGTGTGTTGTTGTCATGGGGCATCCTCCTTTGGTGTTATCCAATATAACCAAAGAAAAAGAACTGGTTGTGTCTGGAATTTGAACAAAGTGTTAAGACCCGTAAAGAAAGTGTGAAGCGGCCCGATACAGCCAGTCCGTTTGCTCCGCCCCAGCCTGCGCGAAAACCCTCGCTCCGCTCCGAGATGCCTGCTGCGCCATAACGGATTTTTATGGAGTGCAGACTCCGTTGATGCGCTGAGGGGAGTCCCTTGCCGCCCCTCAGCTGCTGATATTGCCATTCCAACACTCTGAACAGTGGCAGCCTGTAGTCATCATAGCACAGACGGCTAGAAAACGCAGTGACTGGCGGCAGCTACGCCTCCCCCTCCCGGCCGCCGCGCACCTGGTTGGCATACTGCCGGGGGGAGAGGCCCTTGACCTCCTTGAAGGCCCGGGAGAAGTAAAAGGGGTCCTCAAAGCCGACAGAATTGGAGATCTCCTGTATGGAGTGGTTTGTAGCGGCCAGCAGGGTGCAGGCCCGCTCAATCCGGTACTCCAGGAGGAACCGCTTGGGGGACATCTGGAACCGCTTCATGAACCGGCGGTAGAGGCTGCTGTGGCTGACAGAGGCGTAGGCCGCCAGCCCCTCCACGGTGATGGGGGTCTCGTAGTGGTTGATGATGTAATCAGCGGCCAGCAGGGCGCAGTCTGTGTTCTCCCTGCTCCGCTCCCCGCCGTGGCAGGCGGTGCGCACCAGGAAGGAGAGCAGCTGGTAGAGCCGCGCTGTCATGGCCAGATTTTCTGCCGTGGTGGTGCCGTAGCTTCGGTAGATGTCCTCCAGCAGGGTATGGAGCTCCCCGCTGTCCCGGCCGCGGTAGACCGGCTCATCTTCCGTCAGGTCTGTCTGCTCCATATAGCTAGCCGCATCCAGCCCGCCGAACCCTACCCACACATACTCCCAGGGGTCCTGCGCATCGGCGTAGTAGTGGATGGTGGCGTCCGGGTAGGCGAGGAAGGTATCCCCGGCCTGGAGGTCATAACGCTGGTTCCGGTACATGAACACCCCCCGCCCGCCAATTATATGGTGGAGAAGGAAGTGGTTTCGCACCCCCGGGCCCCAACCGTAGCTCGGGGGGCACTGTTGACAGCCCGTATTCTGGACATAGAGTGATGCCGTCCGGCGTTCCAGCTTCAGTGAATGTTTGTAAATGCTGCTTTGTTGTTCATGCATTGACATCTCCCCTCCTCTCAGATTGCCTGCCCGGGCTGACGGGCAGTGGGAGGCCATAAGGGGCGCCTCCCATATGATGTATTATACATGAACTGCCCGGGGCTTGTCCACAACTTCTGTCGATTTTGACGGAAATTTGCAAAAATTTTCTGTTTTACACGACAGTATTCCCATAATTTGTGAATTCTGCCAGGAAAGCCGACGGGGCGGCGGAAAAATCTTTTCCGATTGTTCCGTTGACTTTTTTGCACTATCATGCTATCATGCTAAAGTAAAAAGCGCAGGAAAGGAGGAAAACGAGTGGACGTGTTCCATACTGAGGGCGCCGCCCTGCTCATCCAGGCCATTCTTGCCCTGGAGACTGAGGCGGAGTGCCGGGCCTTTCTGGAGGACCTGATGACCAGCCGGGAGATCCAGGACTGCTCCCAGCGGATTCTGGTGGCCCGGCTCCTGCGGGAGCAGATGGTCTACAGCCGCATTGCGGAGATCACCGGCGCCAGCAGCGCCACCATCAGCCGCGTCAACCGCTGCTGTACCTATGGCGCTGGAGGCTACGGGGCCGTACTGGACCGGATGGAGGAGCCATAAGCCGTCCGATGCTTCTGAAGGAAAACTGTCTGCGAAACGCCGTTTCGCTTAAATATAGAGGAGGAAATACACGCATGGTTGAATCCCCCATCTGGCGCCCGGACGAGCGGGCCGGCCTCCGGCTGCGCTCCCTCTACCACCGCCATGGCTATCTGCCCTACCGCATGAGCAAGTTTGAGCCCTACGACCTCTATGTGCGCAACAAAAATTTCCTGGTCAGCGAGAAGATCCTGACCTTTACCGACACGGACGGGCGGCTGATGGCCCTCAAGCCGGACGTCACCCTCTCCATTGTCAAAAATGCCCAGCCCCCCGCCGGCGCGCTGGAGAAGGTCTACTACAGCGAGTATGTCTACCGGACCTCCCCGGCGTCCGTCGGCTACCGGGAGATCATGCAGACCGGGCTGGAGTGCATCGGCAGCTTGGATCTGGCCGCTACCGGCGAGGTGCTGGCCCTGGCGGCGGAGAGCCTGGCCCAGCTTGGCGGCGGGGAATACCTGCTGGACCTGGGGCATATGGGGCTGGTCTCCAGCCTGCTGGAGGGGCTGGCCGGGGACACGGCGGCTTCACTGCTGGCAGAGCTGGGACGGAAGAACACCGGCGCAATCCGCCAGCTGTGCGCCCAGTCCGGCGTGGCCCACAGCCTGGCGGACCGGCTGTGCCGTCTGGCCCAGCTGTACGGCCTGCCCGCCCAGGTGCTGCCGGAGCTGGAGGGGCTGGCCCAAGGCGCCCAGGGGCGCGCCGCCCTGGAGGAGCTGGAGGGGCTGTGCGCCGTTCTGGAGCAGTTGGGCCTGCTGGAGGGGCTGCGGCTGGACTTCTCCATTGTCAACGACATGCGCTACTATAATGGGATCATCTTCCGGGGCTATCTGCCAGGGCTGGCCAGCGGCGTGCTGGCCGGGGGGCGCTACGACAACCTCCTGCACCGCATGGGCAAGGCCGGCGGGGCCGTGGGATTCGCAGTGTACCTGGACCAGCTGGAGCGGCTGGAGGATGGGGGCGCATATGATGTGGACGTCCTGCTGCTGTATGGCCCCGGGGACAGCCCCGCCGCCGTGGCGGGCCGGGCCGGGGGGCTGCTGGCACAGGGGAAGTCGGTCCGCACCGAGCGGGAGGCCCCCCAGGGCCTGCGCTGGCGGGAGCTGATCCGGTTTGGGGAAGGAGAATGAAATGGATCGCATGATGAACATCGCCCTCCCCAAGGGGCGCCTGGGGGAGAAGGTCTACCAGCGGCTCAAGGCCGCCGGGTACCCCTGCCCCTCCATTGAGGAGGAGAACCGGCGGCTGATCTTCGAGAACCCGGAGGCCGGGGTGCGCTACTTCTGGGTAAAGCCGTCGGATGTGGCGATTTATGTGGAGCGGGGAGCCGCCGACGTGGGCGTGGCGGGGAAGGATATTTTGCTGGAATACAGCCCGGACGTCTATGAGCTGGCGGACCTGGGCCTGGGCAAGTGCCGGATGTGCGTGGCCGCCCGGCGGGAGTTCCGGGACCGCCCGGACCGGGTGCTCCGGGTAGCCACCAAGTTCCCCCAGATCGCCGCCCGCTACTATGGCTCCCTCAGCCGGGATATCGACATCATCAAGCTCAACGGATCTATTGAAATCGCCCCCATTTTGGGGCTCAGCGACGTGATTGTCGACATTGTGGAGACCGGGAAAACGCTCCTGGAAAACGGCCTGGAGCCCAGGGAAACCATCGTCCCCATCTCCGCCCGGCTGATTGCCAACAAAGTCAGCTACAAATTCAAGCACCAGCAGATCGCGGAGCTCTGTGGAAGAGTGGAGGCGTAGCGGTTGTCCTTTTTTTATTTTACGCGGAACCTTGTTTCGCTGAGCCGATGAATGGGAGGATTTGTACAGATGATTCGGATTGTAGATGCGGGCCAGCTCCCGCTCTCCGAGGTCCTGGCCCGGACGGAGGATACCAGGGATGTATCCGGCACAGTGGCTGGGATCATCGCAGATGTCCGGGAAAACGGGGACGCCGCCCTGCTCCGCTATGAGAAGTTGTTCGACCAGGCTGCGTTGGACGCATTGGAGGTGCCCCAGGAGCAGCTGGACGGGGCCCTGGCGGGGCTGGAGCCCGGCCTGCGGGCGATCCTGGAGGAGGCGGCGGAGAATATCCGCGCCTTCCACCGGCGGCAGGTGCAGAATGGGTTTGTCCTCAACGAGACGGCGGGCGTGGTGCTGGGGCAGAAGGTGACGCCCATTGCAAGGGTGGGGGTGTACATCCCCGGCGGCACCGCCCCGCTGATCTCCACTGTGCTGATGGACTGCATCCCCGCCAAAATTGCCGGATGCGGAGAGATCGTCATGGTCTCCCCGCCCACCTGTCATGGGGATATCCACCCCGCCATCCTGGCGGCGGCGCGGATTGCCGGGGTGGACCGGGTGTTCCGCTGCGGCGGGGCCCAGGCGGTGGCGGCCTTGGCCTATGGCACGGAGTCGGTGCCCCGGGTGGATAAGATCGTGGGCCCGGGCAACGCCTTTGTAGCCGAGGCGAAGCGGCAGGTGTTCGGCAAGGTGGGCATCGACATGATCGCCGGCCCCAGCGAAATCCTGGTGGTTGCCGACGCCGCCAGCGACCCCCGGCAGGTGGCCGCTGACCTGCTCAGCCAGGCGGAGCACGACAGGAACGCCTGCGCCGTGCTGGCGACGGATTCCGCCCCCCTGGCCCAGGCGGTGGCGGAGGAGCTGGAGCGGCAGCTGCCCCTGCTGCCCCGGGAGGAGACTGCCAGGGCGTCCATCGAAGCCAACGGGAAGATTATCCTGACCAGGGACATCCCCCAGGCTATCGCAATTGCCAACCAGCTGGCCCCAGAGCACCTGGAGCTGTGCGTGGACAACCCCTTCGACTACCTGGATCAGGTGGAGAACGCCGGTTCCATCTTTTTGGGCCGCTTCTGCCCGGAGGCGCTGGGGGACTACTTCGCGGGGGCCAACCATACCCTCCCTACCAGCGGCACGGCGCGCTTCTCCAGCCCGCTGTCTGTGGAGGATTTTGTTAAAAAATCACAATTTATCTACTATTCCGCCTCCGCCCTCTCCGCCGTCAGCGGCAAGACCGCCGCATTTGCCCGGCAGGAGGGGCTGGAGGGCCATGCGCGCAGCGCCCTGGCCCGGGAGGCGCGGGAAGGAGCAGCCCAATGAGCAGATTTTTAAGCGGGCGGTTCGCCGGCCTGGAGGCATATGTCCCCGGCGAGCAGCCCCAGGATATGCAGTATGTGAAGCTGAACACCAACGAGTCCCCCTTCCCCCCCGCCCCGGCGGTGCTGGAGGCGGTGAACGCGGTGGAGGTCAGCCGCCT
Source organism: Oscillospiraceae bacterium (assembly GCA_022797115.1). GTDB lineage: Bacteria > Bacillota > Clostridia > Oscillospirales > Oscillospiraceae > Pelethomonas. Next base: position 9,804 of record JAAWKB010000028.1, on the reverse strand, counting down.
GAATTTGTACCCGGACCCGGAGGGGACAGCCCTGCGGGGGAAACTGGCGGGCCTCTACGGTGTGGAGCCGGAGAATGTGTTCTTGGCCAACGGCTCTGACGAGCTGCTCAATTTCTTCTTCATGGCCTTCTGTGATGAGGAGCGGCCTGTAGCCTTCCCTGCCATCAGCTACGGCTTCTACCCGGTCTATGCCAGCCTCTACCGCCTGCCCGCCACCGCCGTCCCCCTGCGGGAGGGGTTCCGGCTGGAGGCGCAGGACTACTGCGGCATCGGGAAAAATGTGGTCATCGCCAATCCCAACGCCCCCACCGGGCGGGCCATCGGCGTGGAGGAGATTGAGGGGATCGTCAAAAGCAACCCGGACCATGTGGTTATGATTGACGAGGCGTATATTGATTTCGGCGGCGAGAGCTGCCTGCCTCTGGTGGGGAAATACGAGAACCTGCTGGTCTGCCAGACCTTCTCCAAGTTCCGCTCCCTGGCCGGTGGGCGGCTGGGCTTTGCCATCGGGGATGCGGCGCTCATTGCGGATTTGGATCAGATGAAATACTCCACCAACTCCTATAACATCAACCGCCTCACCATGGCCGCCGCCATCGCCACAATCGAGAACAACGAGTATTATGTGGAAAACGGCCGCTTGATCCAGGAAAACCGGGCATATACGGTCTCTGAGCTGGACAAGCTGGGCTTTGAGACCCTGCCCAGCCAGGCGAACTTCATCTTTACCCGCTGCCCCCAGGTGGAGGGCGGGGCCCTCTACCGCGCCCTGAAGGCCAAGGGCGTACTGGTACGCCACTGGGACAAGCCGGAGATTGCGGACTGGTGCCGGATCACCATCGGCTCCCGGGAGCAGATGGACGTGCTGCTGGAGAAGGTGCGGGAAATCCTGAAGGAGGTGGGCTAGATGCGCTCTTGTGAGCTGAGCCGCAGGACGGCGGAGACCGGCATCCGCCTGCGGCTGGATTTGGACGGCACAGGGGTGGGGCATATCGACAGCGGCTGCGGCTTCCTGGACCATATGCTCACCCTCTTTGCCCGCCATGGGCGGTTTGACCTGGATGTGACATGCCAGGGCGACACCCATGTGGATGGCCACCATACCGTGGAGGACATCGGCATCTGCCTGGGGGACGCATTCGCCCAGGCGCTGGGGGAGAAACGGGGCGTGGTGCGCTACGGCTCCACCCTGCTGCCCATGGACGAGGCGCTGATCCTCACCGCCGTGGACCTATCCGGCCGGGGGATGCTGTGCTATGACCTGCACATCCCCACCCAGAAGGTGGGCTCCTTCGACACCGAGCTGGCGGAGGAATTCTTCATCGCCCTGGCCCGCCGGGGGGAGATGACCATCCATATCCGGCAGCTGGCGGGGAACAACAGCCATCATATCATTGAGGGCGCATTCAAGAGCCTGGCCCGCTCCCTGGCGGCGGCGTCGGCCATCGACGAGCGGTTCGCCCAGGAGATCCCCTCCACCAAGGGGGTGCTGTGAGTGGTCGCGATCATTGACTACGGCGTAGGGAATCTCTTCTCCCTGCGCAGCTCCCTGGCCGCTATCGGGGCCGAGGCCGCCGTCACCGGGGACCCGGCGGCCATCCGCGCCGCGGACAAGCTGATTCTGCCCGGCGTGGGGGCCTTTGGCGACGCCGCCGCACTGCTGCGGCGGGATGGGCTGGACCAATTGATCTGCCAGGAGGCCGGGGCAGGCAAGCCCCTGCTGGGCATTTGCCTGGGGATGCAGCTGCTGTTTGACTACAGCACGGAGTATGGCCGTCACCAGGGGCTGGGGCTGGTCCCCGGCTCCATCCAGCCCATCCGGGATGCTATCCCCGCCGGGTACAAGGTGCCCCACATCGGCTGGAACGCGCTCCATTTCCCGGCTGGCCGGCCGGTCAGCCCCCTGTTCCGGCAGATCCGGGAGGGGGACTGCGTCTACTTCGTCCACTCCTTCTACGCCGCCCACTGCGATGAAAACGTCATCGCTACAGCGGAGTACGGGCCGGAGCTGACGGCGGCGGCGGCCAAGGGGAACGTATACGGCGTCCAGTTCCACCCGGAGAAGAGCGGGGATGTGGGGCTGGCCATTCTGCGGGCATTCTGCCAGTTGTGAGGAGGGAAACTGATGCTGATTTTCCCAGCAATTGATATCAAGGATGGGCAGGTGGTCCGGCTCTGCCGGGGGGACTTCGCCACAGTCCATCAGGTTGCGGAGGACCCTGTGTCCACCGCCCAGGCATTCTATGACGCCGGGGCCCGCTATCTCCATATGGTCGATCTGGACGGGGCCAGGGACGGTGTGCGGAAAAACAGCGCCATGGTCCAGGCCGTGGCCCAGGTGGGTTTGCGGGTGGAGCTGGGGGGCGGCCTCCGCTCCATGGCGGATTTGGAGGCGGTTTTCGGGCTGGGCGTGTGGCGGGCGGTCATCGGCTCTGCCGCTGTCAGAAATCCGGAATTTGTCCGCGCCGCCGTGGCGGCCTATGGCCCGGAGCGGATTGCCGTGGGCATTGACGCAAAGGACGGCTCCGTGCGCACCGCCGGATGGGTGGAGGATGCGCAGATCAGCTATCTGGACGCCGCCCGGCAGATGGAGTCGCTGGGGGTGGAGTACCTCATCTTCACCGATATCGACACCGATGGAACCCTCTCGGGCCCCTCCTGGGCGCGGCTGGAGGCGCTGCAAAAGGCGGTAGACTGCCGCATCACCGCCTCCGGCGGCGTGTCCTCCAACGCGGACCTGCGCGCACTGCGGGATAGGGGGCTTTATGCCGCCATCACCGGAAAGGCGTGGTACGCCGGGAAGATCGATCTGGCCCAGGCTGTCCGGGAAGGAGGCCCCCAGTGATTACAAAACGGATTATTCCCTGCCTTGATGTAAAAAATGGCCGGGTAGTGAAGGGGGTCAACTTCCTTGGGCTGGCTGATGTCAGCTCCCCGGTGAAGCTGGCGCGGTTCTACAGCGGCTGCGGGGCGGACGAGCTGGTGTTCTACGACATCACCGCCTCCGCCGAGGAGCGGGCGCTGTTTACGGATATCCTGACTGAGGTGGCCTCCACCATCTTTATCCCCCTGACCGTGGGGGGCGGCATCAACACCGTGGACGACTTTGACCGTGTGCTGAAGTGCGGCGCGGACAAGGTCAGCGTCAACTCCGGCGCGCTGCGGGACCCCTCCCTCATCTCCGCCGCGGCCAGGCGGTATGGCGACCAGTGCGTGGTACTGTCCGTGGACGCCAAGCGGGTGGACGGCCAATACCGGGTGTTTGCCAAGGGCGGCCGGGAGGATACGGGCCTGGACGCCATCGAGTGGGTCAGGCGGGGCGTCGCCAGCGGGGCGGGGGAGGTCGTCCTCAACAGCATCGACACCGACGGGGTGAAAAACGGCTTTGACCTGGAGCTGCTGGCGGCGGTGTGCGCGGTGGTGGATGTGCCGGTGGTCGCCTCCGGCGGGGCCGGGTGCGCGGAGCACTTCCGGACGCTCTTCCAGACCCTGCCCAAGGTGGACGCAGGGCTGGCGGCCTCCATCTTCCACTTTGGGGAGGTTGCCATTTTGGACTTGAAGCGGGAACTGGCGGAGGCCGGCATCCCGGTAAGAGAAGTCCGTGCTGTCCGATGAAACGGCGGGAGGTAGTATCGTGCCGGCAATTTTTGTTGTTCTGATGACCATGGTATGTATCGCCTGCTACACAGGGCAGACCTTTTTTAACAAGCTGTTCTCCATGCATTACAAAGGGCCTGAGGCCGCGGCAACACCGGTTTATGCGGTGCTGTATGGGGCGCTTGTCAGCGCCGTCACGCTGGCCCTGGTTCGTTTCCAGCTGAACCCATCCAGGGAGACGGTGCTGCTGGGATGTATCAATGGGGTTGTATTGTTTCTCTACAACCTGGGCATGATTCGCGCATCCCGGACCGGGCCCTATGCCTTTCAGAGCATTGTGATGCTCTTTGGCAGCATCGTCGTGTGCCTGCTCTTCTCCGCCGCCTACTGGGGGGACCGCCTGACATTTTCGCAGATGTCCGGGATCGCTGTGATGCTCATTGCCTTTGTGGTGCTGAACAGCGGGGGCATCGATTTCCGGGGCGTCAAAAAGGGGTATTTCTTCTGGGTCATATCGCTCTTTTTTACCAACGGCATCTACGGCGTCCTGATGGACGCCCAGCAGCGTTTGTATGTGCAGGAGCGCAATGAGATGATTATTGTCACCTTCTTCTCATCCGGCGTGGTATCCCTGCTTTACCTGCTCATCAGCCAGAGGGAGCGGTCCCTGCAAGCCTTTCAAATGGGGAGAGCTGCATGGGGCTTTGCGGCGGGGAGCGGACTGTGCGCTGCCCTTGCGGTCTGTATGCTCATGGCCCTGTTGACGTATATACCAAGCTACATTCTCTACACAGTCTGTAACGGCAGCATCCTGGCCCTTTCGGCCATCCTGTGCAGGATTGTTTTGAAGGAGCACATGACAAAGCTGACCGTTGCGGGTATCCTGCTTTCCGCGATCAGCATTATATTATTGAGCATATAACCTTCAGCTTATGGGGGCTTCGTCCAGTGAAATCCAATTTGGCAAGGCTTCCCAGGAATAGACGAATCAACAAGTACGATATGGGGGTCCCTTATGATTACGATTGATGAACTGAAATTTAACGGCCATGGGCTGATTCCCGCCATTGTGGTGGACGCGCAGAGCAAAAAAGTGCTCACCCTGGCCTACATGAACCGGGAGAGCCTGGAGATCAGTATGCGGGAGGGCCGGACCTGCTTCTGGTCCCGCTCCCGTAAGGAGCTCTGGCGCAAGGGGGAGACCAGCGGGAATGTCCAGCATATTGTGGACATCACCGCCGACTGCGACCGGGACGCCCTGGTGGTGCGGGTGGACAAGGAGGGGCCCGCCTGCCACCTGGGGACGGACTCCTGCTTCAATGACAGCGTGTATGAGGGGGACCGGCCGGCGCCCTTCTCTATGGAGGGGCTCTACCGCCTGCTCCAGGGCCGGAAGGATGCGCTGCCGGAGGGGTCCTATACCACCTACCTCTTCCAGAAGGGGCTGGATAAAATCCTCAAGAAGGTAGGGGAGGAGTCCACCGAGGTCATCATTGCCGGGAAGGCGGGGGACCGGGCGGAGACCGTGTATGAGATTGCCGACCTGATGTACCATGTGATGGTGCTGATGGTGGAGATGGGCATCCCGGTAGAGGACGTGACAGCGGAGCTGGCCTCCCGCCATGTCATCGACCACAAGGTCAAGCAGGAGAAGATGACGCCATGAAGCTGCAAAATCTGCACACACACACTGTTTTCAGCGATGGCGCAGGCACGGCGGAGGCGATGGTCCGGGGCGCCATCCAGGCCGGCTGCGGCTCCCTGGGCTTCTCCGAGCACAGCCCTCTGCTGCCCTTCTACGACCCGGACCGCTACGCCATGGAGGCGGCGGTACTGCCTGCCTACCGTGCGGAGATCCTGCGCTTGCGGGAGCAATACCGGGGGCAGCTGGATATCTTCCTGGGCCTGGAGCAGGACTACGACTCCCCGCCTCCGGTGGGGCGGTTTGACTACCTGATCGGTTCTGTCCACAGCGTAGTGGCGGACGGCTGCTGCCTGAGCGTGGATAATACCCGGGAGATTCTGGCAGAGGGGGTAGCCCGGCTTTTTGGCGGGGATTACCATGCCCTGGCCGAGGCATATTACCAGCGGGCGGGCCAGGCAGCAGAGAAAACGGGGTGCCAGATTGTGGGCCACTTTGACCTGCTCACCAAGTTCAATGAGGGTGGCCAGCTCTTTGACGAGGCGGCGCCCCGCTATGTAGATGCCGCCATGGGGGCCCTGGAGTCCCTTCTCCGGCGGGATGTGATCTTTGAGGTCAACACCGGGGCGATCTCCCGCGGCTGCCGTTCGGCGCCCTATCCCGCCCCCTTCCTGCTGCGCGCCATCCAAGAGCGGGGCGGCCGGATCTGCATTACCAGCGACAGTCACAGCCCCCGGACACTGACCAGCGCCTTTCCGATGGCAGCGGAACTGGCCCTGTCCTGTGGGTTCCGGGAGACTTGGCTGCTCACGGATGAGGGGTTCCAGGCGGTGCCGCTGGAGGAGTTCTTAGCGGAGGCCCGGCGGGCGGGCAGGGAAGGAGGGGGCACATGAGGAAGATTATCCTGGCTCCAGACTCCTTCAAGGGTACCATGTCCTCCCAGGAAATCTGCGATATCCTGGCCCAGGAGATCAAACGGGTGTGGCCCCAGGCCCAGGTGGTCTCCCTCCCGGTGGCGGACGGCGGCGAGGGCAGTGTGGATGCGTTCCTGGCCGCTGTGGGCGGGGAGAAAGTTGCCGTGCCCTGCAAGGGGCCCCACTGGGAGGACATCCATGGGTTCTACGGGCTCCTTCCCGACGGGACGGCGGTGGTTGAGATGGCCGCTGCCGCGGGACTGCCCTTGGTGGGACAACGGCTCCGCCCGGATCAGACGACCACCTATGGGGTGGGGCAGCTGGTCCGGGCGGCTGTCTGCGGCGGGGCAAGACGGCTGGTTGTCGGCTTGGGCGGCAGCGCCACCAACGACGGCGGAGCCGGTATGGCGGCGGCCCTGGGCGTCCGTTTTTTCCGGGTAGACGGTGAGCCGTACATCCCAACAGGCGGCACGCTGGACCAGCTTGCCCGGGTGGACCGGAGCGGGCTGGAGCCAGCCCTGGCCAGCGTGGAGCTGACGGCGATGTGCGATATCGACAACCCCCTGTGCGGCCCCACCGGGGCCAGCGAGGTGTTTGGCCCACAGAAGGGCGCGGGGCCGGATATGGTGCCTGTGTTGGACAGGAATCTGGGACATCTGGCGGACATCATGGCGGAGGACTTGGGCCGCGACCTGCGGGACATGCCGGGCGCAGGGGCCGCAGGCGGACTTGGATTTGGCGTGGCGGCATTCTTTGGAGGCCGCCTGCAAATGGGGATTGAGACTGTGCTGGATGTCGCTGGGTTTGACCACCTGCTGCAGGGGGCCTGGCTGGTGATTACCGGAGAGGGCTGCATCGACGGCCAGAGCCTGCGGGGCAAGGTGGTCTCCGGCGTGGCCCGCAGGGCCAAGGCCGCAGATGTTCCAACTATCGCCATGGTAGGTGACATTGGGGAGGGGGCCGGAGGGCTATATGAACAGGGAGTTACCGGGATTTTCAGTATCAACCGTGTTGCTATCCCGTTCTCGCAGGCCAGGACACGCTCACGGGAGGATCTGCGGGCTGCGTCTGCCGACCTTTTCCGGCTGTTGGCTCGGATGAGCCGCTGAAAGGCACGTTACATGTCCTTGCCAAGGGCTTCTTCCAGTTTTCCCAGGGCACGCTTTTCGATGCGGGAGACATCGCGCCCCGGGTATTGTAAACGATGCGGTTTGTGATTTTGTGCCGGATTCATGCGGTTTCAAGCTGATTAAAGCGAAATTTGATGATAATTTGTTTGTCAGCGGTCAGCTCCACCCGTTCGATCAGGCTAACCAGCAGCTCTCGGTTGGCGGAGGCGGTCTCCAGGAACCGTTCCACCAGTTTTTTTGCTAAGTCGGCTTGTTCGGCAGGGGAGTAGTCAGGGCGGTCCAGCTGGCTGAGACGCTGCTCCAGGGCGGCGCGGTCGGCCTTGACTTTGGCGTAGATGCGCTGGAAGTCGGTTTCGTCCAGAATGCCGCTGAGTTTATCCATGTAGACTTTGTCCAAGTGGGCGGTCAGGCTGTCTATTTTAGATTTCAGGGCATTGATTTCTTTCTCATTGTCCGCCTCGGCCAGAGCCTTTGCCACCTCCCGCTTGGCCACGGGTAGTAGCTGGTCAGCACGCAAATAGTCCCGGCAGACCTCTTGTACCTTTTCGAGCACTGCCTGAGTCACCGTCTGCTCTTTGATCGTGTGGCTGGTACAGACCCCCGCCTTGGTGAACCGCTGGTAGGTGCGGCAGACGAAATACAGCTTATCCTCCCCCGCCGCGTTTTTCCGGTTCAGCACCGCCAGCGGATAGCCGCATTCATGACAGAAGATCAGACCCTTCAACAGAAAATCATAAGTCCGGCTGCGGGTGTGTCTGCGGCTGTTGACCAGGGCCCGTACCTTGTCGAAGGTCTCCCGGTCGATGATCGGCTCGTGTGTGCCCTCTACCACCACCCAGTCCCGGCGATCCTGCTTGATGCACTTTTTGGATTTGTAGTTAATCTTCCGGGTGCGGCCCTGGACCATGCTGCCGATGTAGGTTTCATTTTGCAGCATATCGGAGATGCGCTCGCTGCTCCACAGGCCGGTGTAAGGGCCAGGATTCGGTACGGGCAGTCCTGCGTAGGTGGCAGGGGTTGGGACACCCTCGGCGTTGAGCTGCGCTGCGATTTGGCGGCAGCTGATCCCCTCCAACGCCATGCCAAAGATGCGCCGTACCATGGGAGCCGCGTCCTCGTCGATGACGATTCTGTTTTTCTCCGTGGGGTGCATCTTGTAGCCGTAGACCGGTTTGCCGCCAATGAACAACCCTTTCCGCTGCTTGTCATGTTTAACGCTGGAAATTTTTTTCGAGATGTCCTTGGCGTACATATCGTTCATGATGGCACGAAAAGGTGTGATGTCGTTTGCAGTGGAGTCCACTCCGGTGTCGATGCCGTCCAGCAGGGATATATAGCGGACACGGTGCTCCGGGAAGTACCGTTCCATGTAGTGGCCGGTGAGGATGTAGTCACGGCCCAAGCGGCTCAGATCCTTGGTGATAACCATGTTGACCTTTCGGGCTTCAATGTCGGCGATCATGCGCTGAAAATTCGGCCGGTCGAAGTTTGTGCCGCTCCAGCCGTCATCAATGTAGGTATCGTAAACGCTGAGGCGGTGCTGTTGGACAAACTCGTTGAGCAGGGACTGCTGGTTGTTGACGCTCTCGGACGGGCCTTCGTTCTCATCCTCCTTTGACAGTCTGATGTATAATGCCGCATGGTAGTCCATGGGGTTGCTTATCTCTAAGTACATATGATGCCTCCTGAGATAAGCGGCCATTCATCGTATGTATCATACAATATGGCACGAGAGACTTGCAATGTTGCGAAGTTCCTTTCTGAGAAAAAGTTCTAAGGAATTCAGGATGATTTGCTGGACATCCAGTGCATCTTTTGTACAGAGGGTGGTTAAAATCAACTCTTGCGATTTCACTGAAACACCTCCTGATTTGAGATGTTACACTATATTCACAGTACGCGAGAAATAGCCTTGGAGGTACATATGCAGATATTTTTGTAAGGAAACGCAGTATTTACAAAAAAGTGCCGGGTCAACCATGTGCTGAATGATCGCATAGGGTGGGAATCGTCCGGCCCATTCGTAAGCGGCGTAAATCCAGGCCATGACAAAGGTGCGTTCTTCCCCGTCCAAATTACCTGCAATCGTTCGGAGAAAGGTATCTCGGCACCGGTCAGAGATGTTTTCCTGTGATACAAACTGTATGAGCGACAGTGCGCCAGCCTGAGCATTTTGGTCAACAGCATCCGCACTCCAACCACCACGGTTTACATCAATCCCGCTCAGTCGAAGTGAGTCAATAAACTCAGCGCGGTTCTCTTGCAGAACTTGTTGGAGCCTCAGTTCCATCAAATTCATAAGGACATCCCCTCTCATTAAAAATTTTATGATATAAGAAAAGGCCCGCTCTTGATAGAGCAGACCTTCTGAGCCATTCGCCGCATAAATATGTTGGTCCCTTTCACTTTCCCCCTTAAAAACTTGTTCAATGCCACCCTCTCATAAAGAACGACACTACACGCAGGACATAGCATCCCTGTTACCTCCGACAAAGCTGTTACAAAACGGAGGAAATGACAA